>JAJBVG010000057.1 GCA_020859945.1 Clostridiales bacterium
ATACGGCGGTTCATTCTTTCGTATAGCAATTATAGAGGTTCTTTGACAGGCTGAGTTTCCTGTCTGTCGGGTAAGACAGACAGGAAACTCAAAATGGTCCGCCATTTGAAAAATTCATAACTTAGCGCGGTTTGGCAGCTCATCGATCCAAATCACTGGTCACACGCCGGTTGAGGAACAGTCTATCCACTACGATGGCCAGAGGGCCGATGTACTCCAACTTGTCGCTGAGTTGGGAGCGGGAAAAGCCCTCCGCCCGGCAGTCGGTGTTATATCGTTGACAAGCAGCCAGGAACCGTTCCCACATGGTCGGCAGCTCAAACAGTTCGCCGTAAAAAATGGTCCGGTCCGGGGCCAAAAAGGTGGCAACATTGGTCACTGCCCTGGCCAGCAGGTCGATGCTCTCCTCAATGACCTGCCACATTCCGCTGTCGCCGCAGGCGATCCACTCGTCGATGTTATGGGCCGCGATGGAGGACATATCTCCTCTCCTGTTTTGGTAGAGCAGCGGCATGGCCGGCCGGGTGCAGCGCTGGCGCACTTGGTCCGCTACAGCATGGGTGGAGATACGGGTCTCCAGCCGTCCCCGGCACAGATGGTGCTGTGCATCCTCCCATTCCACGATCATGTGGCCGATTTCAGCAGATTTGAATCGACGGCTCTCGTAAATCTGTTTATGGATGACAAAGCACGCACCCACACCAGGTCCCCACTTGACAAACAGCAGGTTATCCTGGTCCTTGCCGCTGCCGTAAATCAGCTCTGCCTCCGCAAATGCTTTGACGTTGTTTTCAACGATGACGGGGCAATTCAGCTCCCGCTGGAGGATGTCCCGCACGGCGGCGCTATCCTCCCTCCGCACCACACCGGGGATAGAAACCCCTGCGCCCAACAGATGGGCGCTGTTTACCCCGGCGATCTGGAGCAACTCCCGGCCTGTCTCTGCGATTTGGCAGAGAAATGGTTCCGAAGCGACGTTACTATCGGTGGGGATACATCGGTCACAACTGGGCCGCCCCCGCATATCGCTAAGGGTAATACAGGTATGGGTGTCCTCGATGCTGACGGCCAACGCAAAATATCGGCTGTAGTTGATTCCCAGCAGAATCTTTTTCCGCCCCGCCCGCCGGTCCTCCTTCACCTCCCCCATCTCACAGAGGACCTGGGCCTCAAGCAATTCAGAGCAGATCACAGACACTGTGGCGGGGGTCAGACCAAGCTGGACGGCGATGTCCTTTCGGGACATCGCCCCCTGGTCGTTCAACAGCTTTAAAATGGCGCCGCGGTTCAGAGTTTTCACATGTTCCAAATTGATGCCGCTGTAACTCATGCAAGTCAACCTGCCTTTTGGTGAAAGAAATCGAATAGAACCATGCGCTTTTCAATTTTCAGGAAAAAGCACGTTTTGACCGAAAGAAGGCTCCATTTGCTCATATCAATGCCTGTATAGCGCCTGAAGCCTCCGCCTGTCGGCACAGGGAACGAAGAGCCGCAAGCCGGTCCGGGTTCACCGCCTTGGGGAACCGGGGGGCGGACCGCCCCAGGAGGGCGTATTTCCCCTCGCCGTAGCGGTGGTAGGGCAACAGCTCATAGGTGCAGTTCTTCCGCCCGGCCAGGAAGCGCAGGATATCGCTGATGGCCTCCTCGTTGTCGTTGACGCCTGGGATTACCGGCGTGCGGATATGCTTGGGGAGGGCCGGGTACTCCCGAAACAGCAGCTCCAGGTTGTCCAAAATCAGGCGGTTGCTCTGGCCGGTGAAGCGGCGGTGTATCGCCTCGTCCATGGTCTTGAGGTCGCAGAGGACGTAGTCCAAATTTGCCGCCGCCTCCCGCAGAATGGCCGACTCACAGTGGCCGCAGGTCTCCGCCGCCGTGTGGATGCGGCGACGCTTTGCGCCCCGCAGCAGCGCCACGGCAAATTCCCCCTGGTAGAACGGTTCTCCGCCGGAGAGGGTCAGACCTCCGTTGTCGTAGGCGAAAAACACGCTCTCCCGCTCCACGGTGTCCAACACCGCCTCCGCCTCCACGGTCTCCCCGTAGACGCCCAGCGCCTGGGCCGGGCAGAGGTCGAGGCAGTCGCCGCAGCCGGTGCAGCGACTGTGGTCCAGCGCTCCGTCCGCAAGAGCAGCGTGGGGGCAGGCTCCGTCGCAGAGGCCGCAGCCCTTGTCCTGGATGCACTTCTGTCCGTCCAGGTAGACCTGGGGGTGGGGCAGTTGGGACTCCGGGTTGGCACACCACTGGCAGCGGAGGGGACAGCCCTTCAAAAACACAATGGTGCGGATGCCCGGCCCATCGTGGAGAGAGTAGGGCTGGATGTTAAAAATTGTGCCTTTCATCGCCTGTTTACGCGATTTCCCCGTGTTCAGTCCGGGCGATGATGTCGTCTTGCAGGTCCTTGGACAGTTCGCAGAAGTAGGCGCTGTAGCCTGCCACGCGCACCAGCAGGTTTCCATAGTTCTCCGGGTGCTTTTGGGCGTCCAACAGGGTCTGCCGGTTGATGATGTTGAACTGAATGTGCCACAGCTTCAAATCCCGCCAGGTCTTGATGTAGTCCACCAGCTTCCGGGTCCCCGTCTCGCCCTTGACACACTGAGGGCTGAGCTTCACATTCAGCAGCCGGGACGCCCGGTTGCGGTAATCATAGTTCTTGGTGGCGTAGTTGGACAACAGAATGGCGGTGGGGCCGTGTTTATCCGCGCCCTGGGAGGCAGAGGAGCCGTCGGAGAGCGGCGTATAGGCGTACCGCCCATTGGGTGTGGCCGAGACCACCTTGCCAAAGGGGACGTTGGCGGTGAAGGGGACATACCGCAGGTCCAGATGAACGCCCAGCTCCTGAGAGTACCGTTTGGTGAACTCCAACAGTTCCCGGTCCAGCCGCTTGCCGATGCTGTCCGCATAGTCGTCGTTGTTGCCATAGGCAGGGGCGTGCTGCAACAACTGCCGCTCGATCTCGTAGCCCTCAAAGTTGTGGGCCAGGGCCTCCTTCACCCGTTCCAGGGTCAAGCGGTGGTCGTCATAGACCACCTTTTTGATGGCGGCCAGGGAGTCGATCACAGTGCCGTAGCCGATGAACTCAAAGTAGCCCAGGTCGATGCCGCCCTCGATTTTCGGCTCATGGATGTTCTTGCAGTTCTTCATGCAGAGGGCGTGGAGCATTGAGGCCAGCGGAGCGCCAAAGTGCTTCCCCCGCAGTCGGATGATCTCGTGCTGCTGGATAAACGCGTGCTTCATCAGGTTCTTCTGCTGGGCCAGGTACGCCTGGAGAAACTGGTCAAAGGTTTCAAATTCCTCTGGCGCTCCGGTCTCCAAACCGACGACCTCGTCCCCGTACTTTTGCATTTTCCCGTTGTAGAGGGTCATTTCCAGCGCGGCGGCGAAATTGATGTAGGCGCAGGGAGAGGTGTAGGTGTCCCGATTGGGCATGCGGACCTCGGAACAGCCGGAGACGCAGTAATCATACGCCTCTTCGAAGGTGGCGCCTTTGGCCAGCAGCAGAGGGATGACCTCCTCATCGTTGATGAGCTTGGGGAACCCTGCACCGTCCTTGATGGTCTCTGCCACCTCGTAGAGGTAACGCTCCGGGGAACGGGTGTGGACACGGGCGGCCAGGTCGGGATAATTCAGGGGAAATTCCCGCTTGGAGCGCAGGAACAGATAGGTCAGTTCATTGGTGGCGTCGCCGCCGTCCTTGGTCTGACCGCCGATGGTCACTGCTTCCCAATGAGCATAGCCCTCGTTGAAGCTGCCTCCGGCCTTGGAGAGATACAGGTCGATGTATTGGGCCATGGACACCCAGACACATTCCAGCAGTTCTTCTGCCCGTTCGTCGTCCAGGATGCCCTTTTCCTTGTCTGCCTTATAATAGGGATAGAGATATTGGTCCATCCGTCCATTGGAAATAACGGTGCCGGTCTTTTGCTCGATCCGGGAAAAAAGCTGAATAAACCACTGGCTCTGCACTGCCTCGTGGAAGGTCTCCGCGGGCTGAGCGGGCACCTTCCGGCAGATACGGGCGATCTCCAGCAGCTCCACTTTTCGCACTGGGTCCTGCTCCAAAGCCGCTTTCTCCTGGGCGGCGTCGGCGTGGCGGCCAGCCCACAGGATGATGGCGTCCGCCGTCAAAATCACCGCCTCCAGAAAGGGCTTTTTCTCTGTGGTATCCACGGCGGAGAACTCGTCCAGCCGGGCCAATGCCTCTTGCGCCTCCCGGCGAATCCCGTTGAATCCGATTTTCAGCGGTTTTTCGTAATCATGGACCCATTGAATGGACGAGCGGAAGGAGGCCGTCTCGTTGACGATGTAGCGGGAGGTATTTTCTTCATCGTCGTTGTAGGTCAGCCGCCGGGTCTCCTCCGGCAGCGCCTTCACCAGCGCTTCGTGGAAGGTCTTGCCCTTCCAGTAGGGGGCGATCTCCCGGACAATGTACTCTGCGTCCTCCGGCGCGATGTCAAAGGGAGAACTCTCCCGCTCCGGCAGACTGTGGATTGCCTCATCCAGCACATCACCGTCTAATTCCGGGTAGAGGATGCCATAGCGTCCCTCCTTGCCTGCCCGACCCACGATGAGCTGTTTGTCGTCGATATAGACGGTGGCCTTTTCCGCGTAGCGGTACAGAGCCTTGGCCCAGCGGAGGATCAGGGGCTGTCCCTCTGTTTCACGGAAGGACTCAGTGAAATATCTGCCTCGCTCGATGTCGATGCTGGGGCGCTTCCCCGCGAAGGTCTGTAGGATTTGAAGGGTGCGCTTCTCCGCTGGTTTTTCCCGGTTGTATATGCGCTTTTCCTGGGGGGATAGTTCGATGACTGCCATATTAAACACTCCTTTTTGGAACTGGATGTCCTTTTTCATTTACCGTCAAGCGGTACTTCCGCCACTTCGCGCCTCCCTGTGGCGCAAAAACGCTTCAAATGGCACTGTTATCGTACCATCTCATGCAAAAACTGTCCAATAGTTAAATAAAATATCCGGCTATAACGCAAGGCTATATTTCGTTAGGCATGTCGTTTCTGCCCCAGAGCATTTTGAAATTCCCGGCATCGCCGTATGAACCGTGCGGCAGGCTCTTAAAAAAGGCAACCCGCCCATCGAGGAACGGGTTGCCGGAATTGGATTGGGTAGGAGCAGGGTCAGGAGTCACTGTCCGATTTTGGTTCAGTGTCCTCCTCACTGTCGTCCGTGCCGCCTCTGGCAGGACGGGGACCCCACTTGTTGTGCTCAGTCTCGTTGATGGCTTCCGCGTCGAACTTCTGGTGGTTGGCGGCCATTTCCGCCTCCTGCTCGGCGTTGGCCTTTTCAATGCGCTTGTTCAGACGCATCATGGAGACCAGCAGCACCACAGTCAGGATCAGGATGACCAGAGAGATGGGACGGCGGAAGAAGATGGTGTAATCCCGGTCATAGCTCATGGAGGCGGTGACGAAGTTCTTCTCCATGATGCTCTCCAAGATCATGCCCAGCATCAGTGGCGTGTTGTCGATGTCCAGCAAGGTCAGGATGTAGCTGAACACCAGGATAGCGGCGGTCAGCACCAGTTCCTTGGTGTTGTTGGTGGCCGCGAACGCACCGGCGAAGCAGAACATGATGATGGCGGGAGCCAGGTAGGTGTACCGCACCTGGACGATCTTCGCCACGGCACGGGTCAGGGCCAGGCCGAAGGGAGCCAGGAAGATATTGGCCACCAGCAGGCCGATGATGATGGTGTAGGCCATGACGCCCTGCTTGGTGAACAGGGTGGGGCCAGGGGTAATGCCGTGGAGGACGAAAGCACCCAGCAGCAGGGCGGTAACGCCGTCACCGGGGATGCCCAGGGTCAGCAGGGGGATCATAGCGGAGCCGACCACAGCGTTGTTGGAGGACTCAGCGGCGGCAATGCCTTCCAGACAGCCCTTGCCGAATTCCTCAGGGTGCTTGGAGGTGCGGCGCGCCTCGTTGTAGCACAGGAACTGGGCCACGCCGCCGCCCACGCCAGGCA
>JAJBVG010000089.1 GCA_020859945.1 Clostridiales bacterium
TTTCATAACATTTTACGCCACTTCATTTTGGGAAATTGGCTTTTTTGACAATCTGAAACTGCACCAAAGCGATGCTCTGGTGCAGTTCCATTATTTCAGATGATCGGCAGCTCTGCGGAGAAAGTGAACTGAAGCAAACACAGGCAGGGAGGGGCAACGCCCCGGAAGTGCCGCTTGACGGCGGAGGCACGAAGTGCCGCAGGGAGAAGCGCAGCTTCGGAAGTGCCCCTTGAGGGCAGAAGTACCGCTTGACGATAATAGAAGGTCACAAGAAAATCAGACGAAGGAAGTCGGGCGAGGGCTGCCGTGATCCGACATGATTTCAGGCGGTCAGCCTTGCAGCAACGCCACCGCCACATCGTTTACATTGGTACCAGTAGGACCGGTGACCACCAGGCCGTCCACCGCTTGCAGGGCATGGTAGGCGTCGTTGTCCTGCAAAACGGCAAACACGTCCTTCCCGGCGGCGGTCAGGGCAGCCAGGGTGTCGCCGTCCACATAGCCCCCGGCGGCGTCGCAGGGACCATCGGTGCCGTCGCTGCCCACGGAGAACACAGCGGCTCCCTCCAGGCCCGCAATGCCGGTTGCGGCGGCCAGCGCCAGCTCCTGGTTCCGTCCGCCCAGGCCCTTGCCCGTCAGGTGGACCACGGTTTCGCCACCTGCGATGTAGGCCACCCGTTTGCCCTCTCCCGCGTGGGTGCGGAGGATGCTGGCCAGAAAACTGCCCGCCTCCCGCGCCTCACAGCAGAGCTGGTCGGTGAGGGTGACCGGTTCGTAACCCAGCCTGGCACAGGCCGCAGCTGCGGCGGCGCACAGCTCCCGGACGCTGCCGGTGATTTGGGTCTCCACGTTGTCCAGCACCTTAGGAGTCTCCTTGTCCAGCAGAGCCAGCGCCCGGTCAGACAGGTGCAGTCCGTACTTTTCCACCACGGCCTTGGCCTGGGCGCAGGTGGAGCTGTCGGGGTAGGCGGGGCCGCTGGCGATCATGTCCAGCGGGTCGCCCAGAATGTCGCTGAGTACCACACTGAACACCTGGGCGGGGGCACACGCCTGGGCGAACCGTCCGCCCTTGACGCCGCTGAGCCGCTTGCGCAGGGTGTTCATCTCCACAATGTCAGCGCCGCTGGCCAAAAGCTGGTTGGTGATGCGTTGCAGCTCGTCGCCGGGGATGAGCGGCTGCTCAAACAGGGCGCTGCCGCCGCCGGAGAGCAGGAACAGCACCGTATCTTCCTTGCGCAGCCCCTGCACCAGCTCCAGCGCCTTCTGGGTCCCGGCGAAGCTGTTTTCATCGGGGACGGGGTGCCCCGCCTCATAGCAGGTCACGCCGGGGATCTCCCCCATGACGTGGTGGTATTTCGTGACCACCACGCCGCCGTCCACGCGGCCCAGCGCCTTGACAGCGGCGCTTGCCATCTGCCAGGCCGCTTTACCTGTGGCCACCAGCAGCGTTTTGCCGCCACGGGGCCGAAACTGTTTCAGCGCTCGCTGTACCGCCTCGTCCGGGAGGACGGCGTTCAAACTGGCGGAGATGATCTGGTCGGCTTCGCTGCGCAGTATTTCATTCATAAGGTTCCCTCCTCGGAAGTTCGATGTGGGATAAGGCTGGCAAAAGGGACGCTTCGCCCGATTGCCAGCCTTATTATATCACACTTGAGAAGTCAGCGCAGCAGGCAGGGCTTCTTGTTGTCAAACTTCCAGCCAGGAATCAGGTACTGCATTCCAATGGCGTCGTTCCGGGCGCCCAGGCAGTTCTCCAGGTAGAGCTTGTTGGCCTTCATGACCTGCTCCCGGT
This sequence comes from Clostridiales bacterium, assembly GCA_020859945.1. Taxonomy (GTDB): domain Bacteria; phylum Bacillota; class Clostridia; order Oscillospirales; family Oscillospiraceae; genus Onthomonas. The sequence goes on from JAJBVG010000089.1 coordinate 1,793, forward strand.
CTACCTCGATGCCCAGATCGCCCTTCTTGGGCAGGTCGATGCAGCCGCCCACGATTTGCATGGGCTCTTTGGTCAGGCGGTCACGGCCCTCCTGCCAAATCCAGTGGGTGTCGATGCCGTTCATCTTGCCGGGGATGGCGGCGGCGCACTGCACCACCATAGCCAGGCTGATGTCGAAGTGGTTGTTGGAGTGGCAGCCCCACATCATGCCAAAGTCGTTGCACATCTGGCCCACCCGGACGGAACCGTTCATGGTCCAGAAGTGGGGGTCGGCCAGGGGGATGTCCACGCTCTGGAGGCTCAGGCAGTGGCACATCTACCCTCAAGGGGCACATCTACCCTCAAGGGGTACTTCCGCTTCGCTCCCTGCGAAGCTGCGCTTCTACCTGTCGGCCAGCGCTTCACAGCGACCAGTACGGCTTCCACAACGATATGTGTATCTTCAATCCCGCGCCTATCACCTGATACAAGCCCTCTAAAACCACAAAAGCGCTCCGCTGCAATGGCGGAGCGCTTTCGCTGTAAATCCTAATAGGAGTAATCCTTTTCGATGCCGTATTTTTTCATGTACCGCCAGAGGGTGGTCTTGCTGATACCCATTTCGTCGGCCACCCGCTGCCGGTTGCCGTTGTGCTTGCGCAGCAGCTCGGCGATTTGTACCGCCTTCTGGTCCTTGAAGAGCACCACCTGCTCGGTGCCGTGGAGCACCTTGGGGGCCACCTGCTCCATCTGGCGGCGGAGGAACACCTCGTCCACGCTGCGCTTTTCCGCCAACAGGACGATGCGCTCACAGACGCTGCTGACCTGGTTCAGGTTTCCCGGCCAGTCGTAGTTTTCCAAAAAGTCCTGCGCTCCTTGGGTCAAACTGATGCAGCGCTTGCAGCGGTCCTGCCACTGCCGCAGGTAATAGTTTACCCAGTTCAAAATAGCCTCCCGCCGACTGCGCAAGGGCGGCACGTCCAGGCTCAGGACGTTGAGGGCATAGTACAAATCGCTGCGGAATTCACCCTTCTCCACTTGGACGATGAGGTTTACATCGCTGGAAGCGATGATACGGACGTTTGCGGTGCTGGGTTGGTTGGAACCGTTGTGGACAAACTTATCGAAGTTGAACTGGGCGATGTACCCCCGCTGGTAAAGCTCCCGGCGCAACTCGCTGTCCATCTCGATGATGCGCTTACCCTCCTGGAAGGTGAGGATGCCGCCCTTGCTCTCCCCTTCGATGAGGATAGGCGCCACGTTGACCACCACGGCCTTTTGCTGGATGGGCAGCAGGGAGGCATAGGTCTCCTCTCCCTGTTTCAGCGCCCGGTCCAGGATTTTCTGACTGAGCTGGGGCAGCACCTCCAACACGTTCCGCTGTGTCATCTCCTGGGGGCGCACGTTCAGCAGGTTAAAGGCCATGCGGTTGGCCCGGAGAATGGTGCCGTCCAGCTTTACCTGCATGATGCCGCTGAAGGTGAAATCCAGCATGGTGTTCATCTCCGCGCTGTTGCTCAGCTCCAGGTCGATGGCGTAGCAGATTTGGTTGGCCAGGTCCAGCGCGTTGCGCATACTCTCCTCACCGGAGGGGATAAAGCGATAGACCATGCCCAGTTCCCCGGCCCGGAGGCACACCATGTCGCCGCCGATGACCGCCTGGCAGCCCTCGGCCCTGGCCTGGTCCACCGATCTCCGGAGCTGGTTCACATCGGTCACCATGTAGCGCATCAGCTCCACGCTGAACAGTTCGTTGAACTGGGACGTGTCGCACATCATGTTTGCAAAACCGACCAGTCCCACTTTGGGGCAGTTCACCCCCAGCTCCCGCCGGATCTGTAAAATCAGCCCACCCAGCTCCTGGGCGGTGACGTGGATCTCCGCCACCGGCAGCTTGACGCAGCGCTTGATGAGCTGCGCCTGTACGCCCCGGGCCACGATGAGCTTGCAGCCCTGCTGTTCCAGCTCTATGGCGCGGGCCTCCACCGCCTCGGTCTGGGTGTATTCCACCCCCATGACCGCTTCCGTCCAGGAGATCCTCCAGTGGCTGCACAACCACAAGGGCGGCCAGAAGGACCACAGCGCCATCGCCCAGTATTACGAATACCTGACCGACATCCAAATCGGCCGCTGAAAGGGGCCTCTCATCACGGCTGAAAAGGAGGAAAACCTGTGAGTTTACATATCGTCAACGAAGCCAACCGGTGCCTGAACTGCAAAAAGCCCATGTGCCAGACGGGGTGTCCGGTGTCCACCTCCATCCCCCATATCATCAAGCTATTCCAGGCCAACAAGCTGATGGAAGCCAGGGCGGAGCTGTTTGAAAACAACCCCATGTCGCTGATTTGCTGCATCGTCTGCGACCACCAAACCCAGTGCGCCGGACACTGCGTCCTGGGGCGGAAGGGCAGCGCAGTTCAGTTTTATGAAATCGAGCGGTATCTCTCCGACGCCTATCTGGACCGGATGCCCATTCCCGACGTGGAGAAAAAGGGGCAGCGGGTGGCTGTCATCGGCAGCGGCCCTGCCGGAATGACGGTAGCGATTCGGCTGGCTATGCAGGGCTATGACATCACCATCTTTGAGGAACGGGACAAAATCGGCGGAATGCTCCAGTACGGTATCCCCGATTTCCGCCTGCCCAAGACCATTCTGGAGCGCTACAAAAAGTTGCTGCACCGGCTGGGCGTCCAGGTCCGGCCCAACACCGTCATTGGCGGGGCGCTGACCATTGAGGATATGTTCCGTGACGGCTATGCCTCTGTGTTCATCGGCACCGGTGTTTGGCGGCCCAGAACGCTGGGCATTCAGGGCGAGTGCCTTGCCAACGTCCACTATGGCATTTCCTATCTGTCCAACCCCTCCGCCTATGAGTTGGGGGAGAACGTCGCCATCATCGGCATGGGCAACGTAGCCATGGACGTGGCCCGTACCGCCTTCCGCAACGGAGCGCAGAAGGTCACCATGTACGCCAGAGGGAAGCACCTCGCGGCCAGCGCCCATGAGCTGGAGTACACCAAGCTGGACGGCGCAGAGCTGATGTTCGGCATGGAAATCGAGAGCATCAACGCCGAGGGGCCGGTATTTAAGCAGTCTATCCTGAACGAGAACAACAAGATCATTGGCTACGAGGAGGAGCGGGTACAGACCCAGGCGGACTCCACCATCATCGCCGTCAGCCAGGGACCCAAAAACAAGCTGATGCAGACCACCCATCATCTGGAAAGCGACGAGCGGGGCCTGCTGCGCACCGATGAGAACTTCATGACCACCCGCTCCGGCGTATTTGCCGCCGGGGACGTAGTTCACGGCTCCAAAACTGTGGTCCATGCGGTGGAGGAAGCCAAAAAAAGCCGCCGATGCGATGATGGCTTATATGGAGTCCATAAAATAAGTTCAGTTTATGATACCTCGCGCTCAATGGGAAGCTGTGCGGCGCTTTTAAAAGTTCTTTTACCGCAGTCATTATCAATGCCTTTTCTCCGTTAAACTCCCAAATCTCAATGATATATTATCTCTCTGAAAAGAGAACAATCCCTTACTGCATTTGCCCTGGGCTACCGCCCAGGGCCATTTTTATTGGCCACCGAATAGGCATGATAAAACCTCCAGTTGAACTGGGGGTTTTCAGCTTGTCAAAAAACTACCATAATTCCACAATATGGTGTATAATGGAAAGATGAGGGCGTATTTATGGAGCAGTGGAGGAAGGATGCCCGAAACGAGGCAATCATAGTGGACTTAGAGACATTGGTTCCTCAGGACCACTTTCTGCGAAAAATTGAAAAGGTAATGGATTACGAGTGGCTGTATGAGCGGCTGGC
>JAJBVG010000081.1 GCA_020859945.1 Clostridiales bacterium
AAACTCAATCGCCTTTTTCTATACCCTGGTCTCACATCTATTGTAAAGCTACATTTTACCCACTAAAGCCCGCTCTCTCGCGCCGAAAACCTATGATAGCTACGTTTGGACGTTTGACAAGTTCATAAATCCAGCGTTAGGCGAAACGAAGCTAGAGGACGTTACAAGCGCACAAATCAATTCTTTTCTGCTTGGTTTGAATGTCAAGCACTCCACCGTGAAACGCTTTCACTCCATTCTATCAGGATTCTTTAAGATGGCCTACATGGACTATTCAATAAAAGTCAATCCTATGGACAGAGTAGAAGTACCAAAAGCAAGGAAAGATGAGGATATAGCGGGAAAACCGGATAGTTTGACGGAGGACGAACTGCGCCGCTTGCTGGAATGTATGGAGCAAGAGCCGCTTAAATGGCAATGCTACATCTATTTTATGGCGGAAACAGGGGCAAGGCGCGGTGAAGTCTGCGCTATCCAGTGGAATGATATAGACTTTGATAGTTCATCGGGGAATGTGCCTGTAAACGTTGGTAAATCTGTTAGCTATCTACCGGGGAATGAACTCTTTATAGGCAAGCCCAAATCAGGAAAATCTAGGATAGTCTATATTTCAAGGGGAACAGCGAACCTATTAAAGCAATATCGTCTGGAACAGTCAGAGCGGGGGATTTCTCAATGGGTCTTTGCCCAGGACGATAACCCAGGTCAACCCATGCACCCGGATACTGCAAGCAGCTATTTTCACAAGATAGGAAAGAAGTACGGCTTTGAAGGGCTGCATCCTCATAAACTGCGACACACTTTTGCAAGCCTAGCAATCACCAATGGAGCGGACGTTGTTTCAGTCTCGCAGATTTTAGGCCACGCCGACACAAGTATCACCCTTAGAACCTATTCTCACGCCAATGAAAACAGTAAAAAAGTTGCGTTCAACACTTTCTTGGAAGCTATTGGAAAATAAAAACTACGCTTTTCACTCCGATTTTTTCTAAAACTTATGTTTATTAAACCTATTAGCACATACTAAATATCGAATTATAGTTCACAGAAATAAAAGAAAAGCACCTGAAGCCACAGTTTCAAGTGCTTTTTGTTTGGAGCTTCTGGTCAGAATCGAACTGACAACCTTCTCATTACGAGTGAGATGCTCTGCCATTGAGCCACAGAAGCGTTCCGCGAACGATAGTGTACCACAGAAATTTGCATTCGTCAACATTTTTCTGCCGCAGAAACGCAAATCTCTTCGGGGTGGGATGGGGGAGCGTTCCTCCCTCCACAAACGAGCAGGAGCGCAAGTTAAGGGAGGATGGGCAGCACCGCTTGCAGCTTTTGCAGCAGAAAGCTGGCGGAGAGCAGCTGAGTGGACAAAATCCCCAGCCGGGAGAGGATGTACAGCGCCGTCGCTTCCAGCACAGCCCCCTTGACCAGGCCGAACACAGCGCCGCCCAGTTGACCGAACTTGGTCACGGCGGGAAAATGGGTGTCCAGCTGGAAGTAGCAGCAGGCGTAGAGCCACACCACTAGGATGAGCAGGAACGCCAGCGTGAACAGCAGGGGCCGCACCACTGTGTTCTGGAGCGCGCCCAGCACCGTGACCGTCAGCGCGTCTGCCGCGGCGCTGTCCAGGCTCAGGGAGGACATGAGCTGCGCCGCCAGCGATTCCGCCGCCGCGTTTTGCAGACACGCCGTCAGCCAGGGGGTCAGCGTCCCGGCGCAGAGGATGGCGCCGATCACCGCCGCCAGCACTGCCACCGTGCCCGCCGCCGTCCGGGAGAAGCCCCGCACGGCCCCCAAAATCGCCTCTGCCAGCAGGCCCAGCAGCAGGACGTAGTCCACCAGAACAAAACTATTCGTCACGGACATGGTAAACCCTCTTTTCTCTTCTGTACCGTCGTATGTGTGTAGGGACGCCTTCTGAATACGGGCGGCCAAGGGCCACCCCTACAGATTTGTGGTAATATTTGCCTGATATTATTGAGGCCGAATCAAACGCGCCTCCGCTGAAAACCGGTCATTGCTAATTGCACATTGCAAATTGCAAATTATTCCCATCAGGGAACGAACAGCCACGCCTCATCGGTACCGATCATCATAGCGGAGCCGTCGCTGCGCATGATGACCCGGCGGGCGGTGGTGTTGACGGTAGAGGCATACTCCTCCAAATCGCTGTTGTACACCACCAGGGAGCTGGTGGTCAGCACGGCGATGTACCGCCCAGCCGCGGAGACGGACAGCACTTCCTCACTGACGCTGCGGGACACCTTCTGCTGGCCGCTGCTGTCAATGACCCACAGCTCGCCCATGCTGCCCGACTTGTACTTGCTCATCAGCTCCACGGCGTAGCCGTCCCCGTCCAGGGAATAGCGCTCCAGATACTTGCTGGCGTCCCCCCAGGTGTCCAGAATGTTTCCGCTGCTGTTTGCTACGGTGACGCCGTACTCCCGCTCCAGCCAAATACGCCCGTCCTGCCAGCGCAGGTCCAGGACCAGCTGCTCGCCCAGTTGGGTAGTGGAGATAACGCTGGCGTCGCTGACCTGATAAACCACCAGGTCGCTGCCCAGGGCGGATTCGTCCTGGTAAATCTCAATGACCGCCACCGAGCGGCTGTCCGGCGACAGCACCGCGTCGGTGATGAAGTTGGTGGACTCGTTGATGGCGATGCGGGGCTGGTAGTCGCTGCCATAGACGGTGACGGTGGCCTTGTAGCCGGAGGTCTGCTCCACCACCACCAGCGCGCCGTTTTCATTGACCCGTGCGGAGAGCAGAGCGTAGTCCCCGCTGGTGCTGTAGGAGAACACCTGCTCCGCGCTGTGGAACACATAGAGGTCGCTGCCCCCTACGTCGTAGACCACGGCGTAGTCCCCGGCGGTGGAGATCACCGGCTCCTTCATGCTGACCTCCATGCTCAGCGCCTCATCCCCGCTGCGGGAGAGCAGTTGGAGGGAGTTGGCGGAGCAAACCAGCAGTCCACCATCCAGGGAGGCGAAGGCGCTGTCGCTGCCGCCGCTGAACGAGAACCGCTCGGCCTGTCCGTCCTCGTCGGTGGAGAGGGACCCGTAGGCCACCCACCGTTTCAGCGCGTCCAGGTTCAGCCGGTCCCGGTAGACCACGGCCAGCACCGCGCAGATCAGCATCACGGCGGTGACGACGTAAATGACCAGCTGTTTGGTCACTCCGGCAGCAATTTGCACACCGTTTTTCTTCTGTTTTCGCTTTTTTCCGCTCTGTGCGGCCATGGTCAGTCCTCCCCGTCTGTGTCCAGGCCCACCGGCTCCCTGTACCACAGTTTGGTCATATACAGCCCGCCGGGGGGCACCGTCGGCCCCGCCTCGGTGCGGTTGCCCCGTTCCAAAATGCCGTCGATGTCCTCCGGGGCGAATTTCCCCTCCGCCGCGTAGAGGACGGTCCCGGCCATCACCCGCACCTGGTTGTAGAGGAACCCATCGGCGCAGACCTTCAATTCAATGAGGTCGCCGCTGCGCTGGACCGTAAAATAATGGCAGGTGCGCACGGTGCTTCGGGTGGGGGTGCCCACGTCCCGGACGGCCCGGAAGTCGTGGGTGCCCACAAACCGCTCCGCCGCCCGGCGCATGACGTTCTCGTCCAGATGCTTGGGGTAGAAATAGGCCCGGTCCACATAAAAGGCGTTGCGGATGCGGGAGTTGTACACCCGGTAGGTGTACTCCTTCTTCCGGCAGGAGCCGATGGCGTTGAAGTCAGGAGATACCTCCCGGGCCGATTCCACCACGATGTCCGCGGGCAGACGGGCGTTCACCGCCAGGGGCAGCCGGTCCAGTGGGATGTTGCAGTCCGCTTTGAAGTTGGCGATGTACACCTGGGCATGGACGCCCGCGTCGGTGCGCCCGGCTCCCACGCAGCGGACCGGGTGCTTGAGCACCTTGGCAAGGGCGTTTTCCAGCACCTCCTGCACCGTCACGGCGTTTTTTTGAATTTGCCAGCCGTGGTAGGCGGTGCCAACGTACATCAGTTTTAAGGCAATGTTTTTCATCATATCCTGTTAAAAAGGAGCGACCCGCCGCAGCACAAACATCGCCGCCACCAACACCCCAAACAGCCCCATGACGAGCCAGTCGTTCCGGGTATAGTGGAGCTGGTGGAGCCGGGTGCGGCCCTCGCCGCCGTGGTAACAGCGGCACTCCATGGCCGTCGCCAGCTCGTCTGCCCGGCGGAAGGCCGAGACGAACAGGGGGACCATCAGCGGCACCATGGCCTTGGCCTTGTCGATGACCGAGCCGCTCTCGAAGTCCGCGCCCCGGGCTTTCTGGGCGGACATAATTTTGTCCGTCTCCTCGATGAGGGTGGGGATGAACCGCAGGGCAATGCTCATCATCATGGCCAGGTCGTGGACGGGCACCTTGAGCTTTTTCAGCGGGTTCAGCAGCATCTCCAGCCCATCGGTCAGGGAAATGGGGGAGGTGGTGTAGGTCATCAGGAAGGTGCCGGAAATCAGCATCATAATGCGCACTACCATAAAGAAGGCGTTGGCGAGGCCCCCGGTGGTGATTTGCAAAAAGCCCACCTTCACCAGCACCGTGCCGGTGGTGGTGTAAAACAGGTTCAAAATGCCGGTGAAAATCAGGATGAACAGCACCGGTCTCATGCCACGGAGGAGGGCTTTCGCTCCCACGCCGGAAATTTTCACCGCCGTCGCCAGCATCAGGAACACCAGACCGTAGGCGATGAACCCTTTTGCGGTGAACAGGGCCACGATATACAGAACCACGCAGATGAGCTTGGTCCGGGGGTCCAACCGGTGGACCAGGGAATCGCCGGGGAAGTACTGCCCCAGGGTGATGTCTTTCAGCATACCTGTCCCCCCTTCCGGTACAGCGCGAGGAGGGCGGCTTTTGCCTCCTCCATGGTGTAAACGGAATCGTCCACCGGCAGGCCCATCTCCCGCAGGAGGTGGAACACCTGGGTCAGCTGGGGGGTGTTCAGCCCCATGTCCCGGAGCCGGTCCCCCTGGGCGAACACCTGCCGGGGGGTGCCCTCCAGCGGTATTTTCCCATCGTTGATGACCACGATGCGGTCTGCCAGCCGCGCCATGTCCTCCATGGAGTGGGAGACGACGATGATGGTGGCGTTTCTCGCGTCGTGGAACGCCTGAATGTTGCCCAAAATGGCCTCCCGGCCCTGGGGGTCCAGCCCGGCGGTGGGTTCGTCCAGAATCAACACCTCCGGCTCCATGGCGATGACCCCGGCAATCGCAACCCGGCGCTTCTGTCCGCCGGACAGCTCGAAGGGGGACTTGTCCAGCATGTCGTCGGTCAGGCCCACAAAGTAGGCGGCCTGATGTACCCGGCGGTCAATTTCCTCCTGGTTGAGCTTCATGTTTTTGGGGCCAAAGGCGATGTCCTTGTACACGGTCTCCTCAAAGAGCTGGTACTCCGGGTACTGAAACACCAACCCCACCTTAAAGCGGGTCTGGCGGGTGGTTTTGGAATCCGCCCAGATGTCCTTGCCGTGGAGCAGCACCTGCCCACCGGTGGGTTTCAGCAGCCCGTTCAGGTGCTGGATGAGGGTGGACTTGCCGGAACCGGTGTGGCCGATGATGCCCAGGTACTCTCCCGGATAGGCTTTGAAGTTGACGTGGTCCAGCGCCACGTGTTCAAAGGGGGTGCCGATGCTGTAGGTACAGCACAGGTCTTTGGTTTCTAAAATCGGGTCCAATCGTTACTCCTTGTCCCTTTCCGTCATCAGACGGTAGATTTCTTCGGCGCACTCCTCCACAGAGAGGGCGTCCACCGGCACATCCAGCCCCGCCTGGTTCAATTCATATAATAACCCCACCGTGTCCGGCACGGTCAGGCCGATGGCCTTCAATTTGTCCACATGGCGAAACACCTGCCGGGGGGTGCCGTCGGCCACGATTTTGCCGTGGTCCATGACCACCAGCCGCTGGGCCTGAGACGCCTCGTCCATGTGGTGGGTAATCAAAACGACTGTGGTGTGCTGCTCCCGGTTTAAACGCAGGATGGTCTCCATGACCTCCTCCCGGCCGATGGGGTCCAGCATGGCGGTGGGTTCGTCCAGCACGATGCACTCCGGCTGCATGGCGATGACCCCGGCGATGGCTACCCGTTGCTTCTGCCCGCCGGAGAGCAGATGGGGGGCGTGGCGGGCGTAGTCGCTCATGCCCACGATGGCCAGGGCGTCGTCCACCCGTCGGCGGATTTCCTCCGGGGGGACCCCCAGGTTCTCCGGGGCGAAGGCGATGTCCTCCTCCACCACGTTGGCGACGATTTGGTTGTCCGGGTTCTGGAACACCATGCCCACCATGCGGTGGACGTCCAGCCAGCGCTCCTCGTCGGCGGTGTCCACGCCGGAGACGTAGACCTTGCCCCCGGCGGGCAGCAAAATGGCGTTCATGTGTTTGGCGAGGGTGCTTTTGCCGCTGCCGTTGTGCCCCAGCACCGCCACGAAGCTGCCCTTCTCGATGTCCAGACTGATGTCGTCCAGCACCACCGGGGCCACCCCCTCCTCCGTGGTGTAGGAGAAGGTAATATGTTCCATTTGGATGATTGGCTCTGCCATAGTTATCTCACTTTCACGTAGAGGACCAGCGGCCCGTGGCCCCGCAGGGCAGCGCCAGGCCGGAGGCCGTCACCGGCAGCCCCAGCTCCTGGGATTCCGTGTGGCCGCCGTAGCGCTTGCCCACCAGCGTCTCCAGCAGGTAGGTCAGCACCGAGGGGGCCAGGCCGGTTGTGTAGGAGTTGAGGATGATAAACAGCGGCCTGTCGCTGAGAACCTGCACCGCCAGCTCCAGGAAGGGATAGAGGTCGTCCTCCAGCTTCCACACCTCGCCGGAGGGTCCCCGGCCATAGGAGGGCGGGTCCATGATGATGGCGTCGTATTTTCTGCCCCGGCGAATTTCCCGCTCCAGGAACTTGCCGCAGTCGTCCACGATCCAGCGGACGGGGGCTTTCTCCAGCCCGGAGAGGCGGGCGTTGTCCCTGGCCCAGGACACCATACCCTTTGCCGCGTCCACATGGCAGACGCTGGCTCCCGCCGCAGCGCAGGCCACGGTTGCTCCGCCGGTGTAGGCAAAGAGGTTCAGCACGTTGACGGGCCGCCCGGCGGCGCGGATCTGCTGCTGGGCGAAGTCCCAGTTGGCGGCCTGCTCCGGGAAGAGGCCGGTGTGCTTGAAGTTCATGGGTCCCACCTGGAAGGTCAGGTCGCCATAGGTCACGGTCCAGCGCTGGGGCAGCTTCTCCCGCTCCCAGTGTCCGCCGCCGGTCTTGCTGCGGCGATAGCGTCCGTCCGGGTGCTTCCAGCCCCGGTGGGTGCGGGGGGTGTCCCAGATGGCCTGAGGGTCGGGCCGCACCAGCAGCTTGTCCCCCCAGCGCTCCAGCTTTTCGCCCCTGCTACAGTCCAGCAGCTCATAATCGTTCCAGCGATTTGCGATCCACATATCAACAATACTCCATCTTAGTCAAAATCTAACATAATGCGTACTGAACAAAGCCATTAGCATTGAAAGGCAAGACCTTTCATGTCTATCGGCTTTGTTCAAGTGCAAGGTTTTTTCGCAGACAAGCGAAAAAACCTTGCACCCTCCGTTGACACAGCAAGCTGTGCCAACGGAAATACGCATTGTGATAATGGCTGCTTTTCATAAAACCAGCGTAAAACTGCTGGTTTTATGAAATTGCGCGGCCTTCGCCGCGCCAATAAACCGCACGGCGGTTATTCAGCAGACATTAACATAGTATTTTACCATTGTTCCGGGGTTCCGTCAACAAAAAGCGGCCAAAATTCATGGAAATACGCTCGGAGACCGGACGGAGGTGTTCTTTTGGCAAAAACACGCCCCCTGGGGCCACGGAATCCCACGGCCACAGGGGGCGCTATGCATTGGTGTTAAGCGCGAGGGACCGTTCGCTCAGGCTCTGTCCCTTCGCGCTTCACCGGCGGTCATTCAATGCCGCTGCCGGTGTAGGTGATGGTGCGCTCGGCGCCATAGACGGTGGTGCCGTCCAGCGTCACCCAATAGGGGGTGATGGTGACCGCCGTGTTCGCCTCCATGCCGGAGACGCTCAAATCGGCGTAAATCAGCTTGGAGCCGGTGACAACACCGAACAGGGACTTAGCGGTCTTGCCGCTGATGGAAGTGGAGTATTTCGTCACCTCGACGGAGCTTTCCACGTTCCCGTACTGGTACACGAAGCCCACCTCAGCGTAATTCTTGCTGTCCGTGGCGGAAATCATGCGGATGGACTTCACCACGCCCTTGCTGGACACGGTGGAAGCCTTGACCTGGAGATAATCCGCGGAGACGTACTTGGCGTACACCGTCATATCGCCGGTGACGTCGCTGAAATCGGCGGCGGTGGTGTAATCCTCATCCGTGAACCAGCCCGCGAACAGATAGCCGTCCTTTTCGGCGTACTCCACGGTCCCGCTCGCAGCGCCCGCTTCCACCGCCTGGGTGGTGACGGTATCGCCGTCGTACTTGGTGATGGTGTAGGTAGTGGTTTCATCCTCGATGTTGGTGACAAACGCGGTGGCCGAAACCCGCAGGGAGGAGGAGAGCAGCAGGATCACGGACCCGGAATCATTGTCTGCCACGCTTGCGGTGGAGGCGATGCCTTCATCCGTGCAGTTGTACATCCCGCTGACCGAAGTCGCGCCGCTGGCAAGGGAAATAGTCCGCTGAACGGCACCCGTGACCTTCACCCCGTCCTGGGTGACGAAGAACGGCACAAACATGACCGCGTCCGCGTCTATCATTTCTTCCACCATCTCGCTCAGGTCGTAATACCCGACCAGGTTCCGGTCCAAATCGTCCTCGTCATAATCGTCGTCCGTGAAGCCCGTGAAGTCCGAGATGTCCACGGTGCCGGTGTAGGTCTTGCCGTTGATTTCCAGCTCCTGGTACAGCTGCTTGGTCGCTTCATCCGTGACCACCAGGCTGTCCGTCTCGTCATCCGCATAGAGCAGGTCGAAGCCGTAGCTCTGATACCCGTCGCTGTCGATGTTCGTTACCAGCCAGAGGTTGGTGGGGGTGTAGCTCTGATACGCCAACAGGCACTTGATTTGGAAATACGAATCGTCCACCAGCTTGACGTAATACGTCTCCCCGTCCTCCGGGGTGAACGCCGCGCCGTTGCCGCAGGTGTCCGGTTCGATGACATCTGCAAAGTCCTCGTCCGTGAAGGTGCCGCCGTAGAGGTAGCCGTCGGGGACCAGCGCCGTCAGGTCGTAGGTCTCGCCCTCCACGACCGAGACGGTTTCCGCCGCGCCGTCCACATAGACGGTGGCGGTGACGATCGACTTCACATAAACGGTGGCGTCCGCGCTGTAGGTCTGGCTGACAACGTCCTCGATCCGCTTGGTGCAAGCCTCGTCCGAGTAGAACGCATACGCGCCCGCGTCGGGGTAGACGTCCGCGTCCAGCTTGCTGCCGCTGTTGATGTAGCTTGTAGAAAGAACGGTTTCGTCCTCGTCCTGGATGGTGACCTTGACCACCAGCCTGGATTCCTCATCGGTGAGGACGGGGTACGCATCGGCATCGCCGGTCAGGGTCTGGCCCCAGACCTGGGCGCTCTGGCCGTTCTGGAGCAGCCAGGCCACCTCGCCGGAGGCGAACTCGTCGGCGGACTTAGCGGTGGCATAGTCGTCGCTGCCCGCAGTGTCCAGATAGTAACAGTTGGTGACGGTGCCGCTGCTCTCACTGGTGAAAGCGCCCACGTAAGAGCTGCCGCTGACGGTTCCGGTGCTGTAACAGTTGCTGACACTGTTGGCGTCCACGCTGGTGTTAGCGCTGACATACCCGACAAAGCCGCCCACATAAGAGCTGCCGCTGACCGTACAGTGGCTGGCGCAGTTGGTGATGGTGCCGCCGGAAGCACCCGCCAGGCCGCCAACATAATTCCCACCGGTGACGCTGCCGCTGACGATGAGGTTCTGCACGGTGCCGCCCTCCCGGACGCGCCCGAACAGGCCCTGACCGTTGCTGCTGCTGTTGACGTACAGGCCGGAGACGGTATGACCCTGGCCGTCAAAAACGCCCGCATAATGCGTGAGGAAGGAGTTGTAAGCGCCGATGGGCGTCCACTCCCGGTTCTCCAGGTCGATGTCGCAGGTCAGGATGGCGTTTGAGGTATTGGCATACGTCCCGGTGAGGCCCTCCAGCGTCACCTCAACGCCGTTCACGGTGATGGTAGTGGTACTGTTGACCAGCGCCGCGAACCAGAACAGGTTGCCCGCGTTGGTGATTTCATAATAGCCGTCGCTGTTCTGCTCGGCGGGTTCATATGCGCCGCAGCTGGTGCAGAAACCGTCCTCGTCGTAGTCATGCGCTCCTGCGCCGTTGTTGTCGGCGTCGTTGCTGTAAATGACAGAGGTGCAGGTGTCGCCCGTACACTGGTAGACGGTACCGTGGCTGCTGCTCAGCACGGGGTAGCTGTCCACGGTCTCGCCGTTGTCCAGGTTCTGATACCAGGTCACGCCCGTGGTGCTGTTGCTATTGAGCAGGTAAGCCACCTCGCCGGAGTTGAACTGGGCGAGGGTCACGCCTTCCGTGTTAGTCGTGGTACCCAAATCATCAAGAGCGGCCTCCAGATCCGAATAGTTCAGGAAGTAATAGCAGTTGGTGATGGCGCCGTCGTTCCAATAGGCTATGCCGCCCTCATCTACGACACCGGCGCTGTAGCAGTTCTCAATGGAGCCGCTGCTGGAATTCCAGCCGACCACCCCGCCAACTTTAGTGCCACCATAAAACATGCTGTTACAGGCATAGCCGCAGTCGGTGACGGTGCCGGTATTGTAACCAACAATGCCGCCTACATATTCCGCGCCGAAGGCGTCCGATATAGTGCAGCTGCTGATACAGTTGGCAATGGTGCCGCTGCTGTATCCGGCGATGCTGCCAAGACCTTGAAAGCCTCCCGAACAGTCTATGGTGCCGTCTACGGTGAGGTTTTGCACCTTGCCGTTGGTTCCAATGACTCCAAACAGGCCCACATAGAAATCATAAGCACCTGGAATGTAAAGGCCGGAAATGGTATAGCCGCAGCCGTCAAAGGTGCCATTATACGGGTAATTGGCAATGTAGCCAATGGGCATAAGCCAGTAATCGTCGTTCAAATCAATGTCGCCCGTCAGCACCGCGTTGGCGCTGGAGTTCCGGGCGTCAATCTCCGCGTTGGAGGTGTCGCCGTTGACCAGTGCCGCGAACCAGAACAGGTTGCCCGCGTTTTCGATTTGATACACGCCGTTGCTCAGCGTGGCGGGCTCGCAGTTGCCACAGCGGGTACAGAAGCCGTTGTCGTCATAGGTGTGCCCCGCCGTGTCGTAGAGCTGGCTGTTGCTGTAAGCGGCTGTCGTGGAAGTACAGGTATACCCATAATACACGATGCCATGGCTGCTGTCCAACACGGGGTAGCTGTCCGTACCGAGGTTCTGGTACCAGTTGGTGCCGCCGTTGGTGCTGCCGTTGAGCAGATAGGCCACCTCGCCGCTGGCGAACTGGTCGGCGGTCATGCTGGTGGCGTTGCTGTCGCTTTGGGTTCCGCTCAGGTAGTAGCAGTTGGTAACGGGACCAAGGCTGTAGAACTCAGGATAGAAATAGGAATAACACAAAGCGATACCGCTTAAAATCGCCGTGCTGGAGCTTCCCGCGCTGATTGTTCCCACATTATAGCAGTTGATTACGGTTCCAGAGCTGGTACTGGCTATGCCAGCTGCTACGGTAGCTCTGTGTGCAGGACCCGCGTTTGTTCCTCCAGTAATCGTGCCAGAGTTCCAGCAGTTGCTTATCGTTCCTCCGTTTTCACCAGCTATGCCGCCTAAGTCACACTCGGATTGGACTATATTATCACTGTCATCAAGTCCGGCAACCGTTCCGGTGTTGCAGCAGTTGGTGACTGTACCAGAGTTGCCGCCGACTATGCCGCCTCCACTATGCTTACTGTTGACTGACACCTGGTTGACACAGCCGGAAATCGTACCGGCATTGTAACCGGCTACGCCGCCAATATAATAATATGCAGAAAAACTGCCGCTGACGGTGACGTTTTTCACCGTTCCGCCGCTGGCAACGTACCCAAACAGGCCCAGATAGGTATAAGCGAGGTCGTAGCGATATAGCCCGGAAACAGTGTAGCCCTGGCCGTCAAAGCTGCCGGTGTATCTGCTGTCATAGCCGCCAATGGGCGTCCATGTGGCGCTCTCCAGGTCGATGTCCGCCGTCAGCACCGCGTTGGCTCCGGTGGTGCCGTTGTTCACCTTCTGCGCGAACCAGAACAACTCGCTGGCGGTGGAGATCTGATAAACCCCATTGCTGTCCGTGGAGGGTTCGGTATAGGCGCTGGCCGTCACGGTGGTTTCGGCTTCTTCTTCCTCGTCCTCTTCTTCGGCGATGGCCGCCGCCGCGCCGAGGGTGAGCGTGGCCTTTTCGCCGCTCCCGTCGGCGGGTTCCTCCGCGCTTTCCTCTGCGGGTTCATCGGCGGGTTCCTCCTCGGTTTCGCCGGTGTCCTCCCCGGCGGAGGCGTCGGCGGATTCCTCCGCGCCCTCGTCGGCCTCGCCGCTGTCGTCCGCGGGGTCGGTTTCCGCCTCTTCCTCGGCGGGTTCCGCTTCGGTGGTCTCCTCCGCCGCGTCCTCGTCCGCCTGGGCGCTGTAGACCGGGGCGCTGGCGTCAGCGGACACGTCCGCCGCCGCTGCGGGCTGGGCCGTCAGGCTGAACAGCATGGCAAACACCACGCTCCACGCCAGAATCCGGCGCGTTGTACGTTTTAACATCTCTTTTCCTCCTTTGAGTTGGTGGGGTGGGGCAAGGCCCCTGGGTGGTTCATCATTTATACGCACTTTATCATTTTTTCGGGGGAAAGGTCAATGGGTTTTGCGTGAACGGTCAAAATCCGGCGTGAACGGTCAGCGGAGCCAAATTTGAAAGAGATTTTCCCAGCGCTTTTGTCTATTTTGACGGCACAGCTTTTGGAAATTGCGGGGCTGAGGGCTTCTGCCTGTAAAGGGCGGCTGCACATGGCCCAGGCGACACAAAAACGATTCTGGTCAAAATTTGCACAAAACCGCTCCACTGCCCAATGAAACTTTCGGATTTTTTTCGTATCATAACAGCAAGGACCCCTGGAAGGAAAACACCATCCGTGTTATAATAATGTCTGCTGAATAAACCGCCATGCGGTTTATTTGCGCGGCAAAGGCCGCGCAATTTCATGAAACCAGCAGTTTTACGCTGGTTTCATGAAATGCAGCCATTGTTGCAATGCGTATTTCCGTTGACACAGCTCGCTGTGTCAACGGAGTGTGCAAGGTTTTTCGCTAATCTGCGAAAAAACCTTGCACTTGAACAAAGCCGACAGACATGAAAGGCCCTGCCTTTCAATGCTTATGGCTTTGTTCAGTACGCATTATAATAAAATTCCCGTGAGGGAGTAGCAAGCGCATGTTTGCGTAGCAAGTCAACATACCCGTCCGATTTTCGGTCTGGCTTGTTTTAAATTGCGAGACTCATATACAGCTTCGAGTTGGCTGTATCTGAGCCTTTTCTTTTTCCCACGTGTCTCCCCGCGAACCATCACCCGTTTACCCACCCTTCATCCATCAAAAAGGAGGACAAGAGCGTATGCGTTACTACTGTGAAAACAAAGAAAGCGTCCTGAACGAGCTTCGTTCCAGTGAAGCGGGCCTTGACCGGCAGGAGGCCGCAAAGCGGCTGGAACAAAACGGCAAAAACGCCCTGGAAGCGGCCAAGGGGAAGTCCCTCATCCGTCGGTTCTTTGAGCAAATGGCCGACCCGATGATCATTATTTTAATTGTCGCGGCCATCGTCAGTGGCGTGCTGGCGGTGGTGGAAAACGACAGCTTTGCCGATGTCATTATCATCATTGCCGTGGTCATCGTCAACGCCGTGTTGGGCGTTTATCAGGAGAACAAGGCGGAAAAGGCCATCGAAGCGTTGCAAAAGATGTCCGCCGCTACCTCCAAGGTGCTGCGGGACGGCAGGGTGCAGACCATCCACAGCGAGGACCTGGTGGTGGGTGACATCATCCTGCTGGAGGCGGGGGACGCGGTGCCCGCCGACGCCCGCATTTTGGAAAGCGCCAGCTTAAAGGTGGAGGAATCCGCCCTGACCGGGGAATCGGTGCCGGTGACGAAATTCATCGACCTCATTCAGATGAAAGAAAATGAAACCGACGTTCCCCTGGGCGACCGGAAAAATATGCTCTATATGGGCGGCACCGTGGTCTACGGCAGGGGCACCGCCGTCGTCACCGCCACCGGCATGGACACGGAGATGGGCAAAATCGCCAGCGCCCTGGCCCAGGCCGAGGACGACCAGACCCCGCTCCAAATCAAGCTCAATCAGCTGTCGAAAGTTTTGACCTGGCTGGTGCTGGGCATCTGTGTGGTGGTGTTTGCCGTTCAGCTGCGACCGGCGGGCAGCTTGACCGTCGATGTGGCGCTGGATTCCTTTATGATCGCCGTCTCCCTGGCGGTGGCCGCCATTCCAGAGGGGCTGGCAGCCGTGGTCACGGTGGTGCTTTCCATTGGCGTGACCAATATGTCCAAGCGCAACGCCATTATCCGCCGCCTGACCGCCGTGGAGACGCTGGGCTGCGCCCAGGTGATCTGCTCGGACAAGACCGGCACCCTGACCCAGAACAAGATGACCGTGGTGGACACCTACGGCCCGGACGAGCAGCGGACGGCCACGGCGATGGCTCTCTGTTCCGACGCGGAGCTGGACGAGGACGGGCAGGTAACAGGCGAACCGACGGAGGCCGCGCTGGTGGCCTGGGCCAACAAAATCGGCCTTGCAAAGCCCGACTTGAAGGCCCGGTATGTGCGCTGTGGGGAAGCCCCCTTCGATTCCAATCGAAAGATGATGTCCACCGTCCACCAGATGGAGAACGGCATTGTCCAGTTCACCAAGGGCGCTGTGGATGTGGTCATTGGCCGGTGTACCCACTGCCTGAAGGACGGGCAGACTGTCCCCTTGACGGAAAAGGACCGAGAGGCCATTCTCGCCGCCAACAAAGCCATGGCAGACAAGGCCCTGCGGGTGCTGGCCTGCGCGGAGCGTGTGTGGAGCGAACCGCCGACAGACTGCGAGCCGGAGACGCTGGAGCAGCAGCTCTGCTTCGTGGGCCTTTGCGGGATGATCGACCCGGTGCGCCCGGAGGTGCAGGACGCCATTGTGGAATGCCGCGAGGCGGGCATCCGCCCCATTATGATCACCGGCGACCACATTGACACCGCCGTAGCCATTGCCAAAGAGCTGAACATCCTCACAGATGGGGCTTACGCCGTCACCGGCGCGCAGCTGGCCCAGATGGACGATGAGACCTTTGCCCGGGAGTTCCAGAACATCAGCGTGTACGCCCGGGTCCAGCCGGAACAAAAGACCCGCATCGTCAACGCCTGGCGGGGCGCGGGGTATGTGACCGCCATGACCGGAGACGGCGTCAACGACGCGCCCTCCATCAAGGCGGCGGACATCGGCGTGGGCATGGGCATCACCGGCACCGACGTGACCAAAAACGTGGCCGACATGATTTTGGCGGACGACAACTTCGCCACCATCGTGAACGCGGTGGAGGAAGGGCGGCGCATCTACGACAACATCCGCAAGGCCATTCAGTTCCTGCTGGGGTCCAACCTGAGCGAGGTGCTGAGCATCTTTCTGGCCACGCTGATGGGCTTTACGATTTTGAAGCCGGTGCATCTGCTCTGGATCAATCTGGTGACAGACTGCTTCCCGGCCCTGGCGCTGGGTACAGAGAAGGCGGAGCAAAACGTCATGAAGCGCAAGCCCCGTAACCCCAAAGCGGGCATTTTCGCGGACGGTTTGGGTGTGGATGTGCTCTATCAGGGGGCTGTTGTTACGGCGCTGACATTGGCCTCTTACTTCATCGGCCACTTTATGGAGAGCGGCGTTTGGGAAATCACCAACAGCGCCGATGGCACCACCATGGCGTTCCTGACCATGTCCATGGCAGAGATTTTCCACAGCCTGAATATGCGCTCCCAGCGGCAAAGCATCTTCCGCCTGGGTTCCCAGAACAAAATGCTGCTCATCGCGGCCGGGGCATCTCTGGTGGCCACCACCCTTGTCTGTGAGGTGCCGGTGCTGGCGGCGGCCTTCGAGTTCACCAGTGTGGAGTTGTCGGAGTACCTGATGGCCGCCCTTTTGGGTGTGCTCATCATCCCCATCGTGGAGATCGTCAAGCTGGTCCAGCGGAACTGCGGCAAGGAGAAAGCGCTGACGAAATAATACCCGACAACGAAGCGCGCAGCGCCCATACGGTTCGCCAGAAGCGCTTTCCTTTGGCAGGGACAGTCCCTCCGCCTTTCTTCTTCCCCCACGGGAGGGCTGTCCCCGGCGATTTTTGGCCCCGGCTGGCTTGTGTCAGCCGGGGCTGTTTTTTGTTTGCACAGTCGCCGTTTGATTAGCGTGGCAAAGTTTGAAATCGACAGGTTGGGACAAACGAACAGGGGAGAGGGGAGTGTTCGGCGCGGCGACAGATAGCAGCACCGGACGGATTCCGCCCTCCACCCCAAAACCTCCCCAAAACCGACCGCATAGCCGCCCCCTTTGCCGGGAAAACTGATGTTACCACATCCGGCAAGGAGGGCCTGATTTTATGCGGGGCAAAGTGGAGATCTGCGGCGTGAACACCGCCAAACTCAAGGTGCTGAAAAATGAGGAGATGACCGAACTGCTCAAGCGGGTCAAGCAGGGCGACAGGGAGGCCCGGCAGCAGATGATCGAGGGAAATCTGCGGCTGGTGCTCTCCGTCATTCAGCGGTTCGCGGGGCGAGGGGAGAGTATGGACGATTTGTTCCAAATCGGTTGCATCGGGTTGATGAAGGCCATCGACAACTTCGACTGTGAGCAGTATCAGGTGAAGTTTTCCACGTATGGGGTGCCGATGATCAGCGGCGAAGTCCGCCGGTTCCTCCGAGACTCCTCCGCGGTGCGGGTCAGCCGCTCCATGCGAGACGTGGCCTATAAGGTCCTCCAGGCGCGGGAGGCGTACCTCAATGAACACCAGAAGGAGCCGTCCCTGGACGAGCTGGCCAAAGGGCTGGACATGAAGCGGGAGGATGTGGTCTTTGCCCTGGACGCCATCGCGGACCCGGTGTCCCTGTACGAACCCATTTACTCCGACGGGGGAGACGCCATGTGTGTCATGGACCAGGTGCGGGACGACAAAAACACCGACGAAAAGTGGCTGGAACACCTGGCGCTCCACGAGGCCATGGGGCGGCTGTCCGAGCGGGAGCGCCGTATTCTGGACCTGCGGTTTTACCAGGGCAAGACCCAGATGGAGGTCTCCCAGGAGGTGGGCATCTCCCAGGCCCAGGTCTCCCGGCTGGAGAAGGGAGCCATCCAGCAAATCAAAAAGGCGCTCTAAGGCGCTTTAACAGCAAAAAACAGCAGCAGTGGAACCACCAGTCGGTTTCCGCTGTCGCTGTCTATATAAAGAGCAGATTGTCAAAAAGCTAATTTTCCAAAACGAAGTGGCGAAAAAAGTTATAAAAGCCCTCCGCAGGAGTTTTGTTGCGCAAGCAACAAAATAAAATGAAATCCGTGCTTTTAGCCGGGCATGTACCGGCAAAAGCACACAAGGAGGCCCCAAACGTGCGCGCTTGCGCGTGCGCTGCCGGGGCCGCATATTCGACCAAAATCCGTGATTTTGGTCGAGAGCCTGTCGTTTTTCGACAGGCTCAGAGGTTGTTTGTCACTCCCCAGATTTGTCCGCCGGGGATGTGGAACCATCCGTGCCCCCGCTGATGTAAGAAAACTCATACGTTGTGAGTTCGACCGGCCTTTCCTTGCAGAAAAAGGTGTAGACGCTGAACATCGCCAGCAGCGCCGCCAGCGCTACCAGAACCACCCGCACCGCCAGCCTCTGCCGCTTCCACTGGCTCCGCTCCTGTGGGGTCAATTCCTCCATCAGGGTCGCCGCCAGCTCCTCCGGCGCGCCGAAGGCGTCCTCCAGCGCCGCCCGGTCCGGGGCAGGGTTTTCCTCCAGAAAAGCGTTCAGCAGACCGGTCAGATGTTCCTCTAACCGCCGTTTTGCAGCCCGGCCACAGTGGAGGCACCGACGGACTTCCCGCCGAAAATGGGTCGCCGCCTTGTTCATGTGCCGTCCCCTCCCTTCAAAATCTCGGAAACGCCGGTGATGAACCGGTCATAGGTCTCCAGCAGTTCCCGGAGGTAGGCCCGGCCCTCTGGCGTGATTTTGTAATACTGCCGCCAGCGCCCGTCCGGGGCCACCCGCTTTTTGCTCTCGGTGATGTACTCCGCCCGTGACATCCGGTAGATGGCCGCGTAGGGAAAGACGATGGTCAGCGCGCCGCCGCTCTTTTCCTGCAAGGCGTCGGTCAGCTCTCCGATGTAATATTCCCGCTGAGAGAGAAGGTACAGCACCAGCAGCTCGGTCAGGGCTTTTTTCAGGTTATCTTCCAGGTTATTGGAACGCTCTTTCGGACTTTCCGCCTCCAAGCGCAGCGCCTCCCCTCGTTTTGGTCATAAAATAGGATAAAAGGGAGGAGGCGGTTTGTCAACCGTTTTCCCGCAAAAAATGCAGCAGCAAAAATATTTTTCAATTTAGATTTTTTGCTATTGACAAAAAATAAAGGCTATGATAGGATGGAGATACCAAAGAGAAAGGAGGGTTCCCTATGAAGAGACAAGGTTCGTTACTCCTGATTCTGGCGCTGCTGCTGGCGGTCTGCACAGCCTGCGGCGGGAGCCAAACGCCTGCGGACGGTTCCGCGTCTGTCAACAGCAACGTTTCCGCCGCAGATGGATCGGGCGGCGAGGCGGCAGATGCCGCTGAGGTGGAGGCCGCGCTGGAGCAGTTTTTGACCAGCGTTTACACCACGGACGACCAGGGGCGGTACACCGCGTACCTGGCGGAGATGGAGGCGCTGGACAGCGGCGCTGGGTCGGGCAGCGCCGCCTACGAGGAATTTTCCGCTGAGGTGACAGAAGCCTATTATGCAGGAATTTCTCCGCTGGTGACGGAGGACCTGTATACTAAGCTGGTGCAAAACCGCGTCCCCTTCAAGTACGATAAGCGATACGCCGACACCCCCGCCACGGTGCAGGACGTGACCCTGACCGCTCAGGAGGACGGTTATTCCTACGCCGTCACCCTGCAAATCGGCGGCGAGACCGAAACCCGCAGCGGCGAGTTACAGTGGGCAGAGCAGGATGGCTCGATTCTGGTCAGCTATTTTTACGAGGCGGCTTGACGCCGAATTTTAATCGTCCTATTGACATAAGGGCAGTTCGATGGTAGTATATTTCATGGAAGATGTCTGAATCTCATTATACTGTATGCGGCAATAAGAGTTCCGTTTGAAACGGAAAAAGACGCTTCTCGAATCATTCTACATCAGAAAGGACTGGCCCGATATGAAAACACGCATTGTCAACCTCTGCGGCGTGGCGTCTCTGCTGGGCTTCGCCGTGATTCTGGGCGGCAGATTCTCCTATGTGCTGCTGTTCGCTGCTCTGCTGGTCTGGAACCTGGCGGGGAAGCGCTGGGGCTGGGCTGTGACCGACCTGGCGCTGGCGGCGGTCTGCTTCGTCTGCCTGCTGCCCTGGCTCCCGCCCTGGCGAGCGGTGACGGCGCTGCACTTCCAGCTTTGGGAGGGCCAGTATCAGGCCACCGCCCAGCAACTGATGGAGGACATTTTGGCGGACAACACCCTCTCTAACTGCCAATGGGAGGACCAGCGGGCGGCGCCGTGGTATCTTTCCCTGGGCGGAGAAGTGGACTATCTGCGGTATGAGGACCGCGTTGCCATTCAGTTCGTGGTGGACGACGAAAACGTGGCCGGGTACGCCTATGTGCCGGACGCGGACTCCTACGAGCTGCTGTGCAACGTGCGGGACTACTGGCTGGATTCCTCCATGGAGAACACGGCGGAGTATCCCCAAATCACGGAACAGTGGGTCTATCTGAGCATTTATTGAGACAACAGAGAGGACGGATACCAATGAACAAGCGATTTCTCCCCCTGCTGTGTACTTTGGCCCTGCTGCTCACTGGCTGCGCCGGGACTGCTGGGGACGCCAGCGCCGAGCCGTCCGGGGAAACGTCTGCCCCGGTTCAGGAGGAACCGGACAGCTCCGCCCCGGCGGAGGCAGCGGAGACCGACATGGCTTATATGTGGATCACCGACCTGACGGAGGACGCGGAGTTTGACCAGTACATCCAGCAGGAGAGCACCATGAAACTCATGCAGGAGCTGAACGCCCGGTTTCAGCGGGAGTTCGACTTTCAGGAGTGCAACGACCAGCAGGTCTACTATGTGGGCCAGTGCGACCTGCCCCTGCCCTTTGTACAATACAGCGACCCGGATTTAAAAGACCAGCGAGTTGAGCTGTTTCCGGGGGAGGATAAGGTTCTTGTGACCCCGCTGACCACCTGGGAGGTGGGCAAATCGGTGGCGGAGAGCCTGAACGACTGCCTGGCCGAAGGCCGGGCCTTCGGGGAGGAGGATTTTACCTTTGACCCGGAGGGGAACATCCCCATGCTGGCGGGCTGGGGCTACCGAGACTATACCGCCATCGGGGACACCTTCGACTTTTACTATCTGGACAGCATCCTGACCTTTGAGGTGGTGGGATTCCTGGAGGAGGGGATCACGCTGACGGCCTACGGTGTGTCTCAGCCCATCGACTACGCCCTGTGCCTGCCCTTTTTGGACATCGAAGGCCCGGAGCAGTCGGGCATTTCGGTGGAGTCCATCGCCTTCCACTATATGCAGCGCAACAACGGCTTCATCGGCTATGACCGCAGCGACCCGGACGCCAAGCAGGAGACCATCGACCGGCTCAACGCCCTGTTTCAGGAGCTGGGGGTCAACTACAACGTGTACGACGACTACGAGTTTGTCTTTGCGCCCTTCCAGTTTTATGTGGCGGAGCAGGCCCAGGGCGAGATTCAGGAGGTCAGTTGTCATACGGCTGAAAAGCTGCGATTTCTTCTATAGCGTTTTCCCCTTTCCCCGGCTGGAGCGGTGGGTGCGTTCCAGCCGGGGATTTTTTGCGCTTTGCGGGGCCAACTTCGGCCCGATGAACGCAAAACGGGCCGCCGTCAGGCCGCCCATGTAAAACCCCCTCCGGCAGCCTAAAGCCACCGGAGGGGGAATTGGTTTTAGTTTCTCTCAGTTTAATCAGACGATTGGTTTCAGTTTCTCTCGGTTCAATTAGGGAAGGTTACTTCTTCGCCGGAGCCACATCCTCGCTGTTGAAGATCTCACGGTTCAGCGCGTGGTTCTGGTGGGAGACGATGATGGTGCAGACCGCGTCGCCGGTGATGTTGACGGCGGTACGCAGCATATCCAGAATACGGTCGATGCCCATGATGAGGGCGATGCCCTCGGTGGGCAGACCCACGGAGGAGAGTACCATAGACAGAGTGACCAGGCCGACAGAGGGGACGCCGGCGGTGCCGATGGAGGCCAGGGTAGCCGTGGCGATGACCGTCAGAATCTCCGCCGGGCCGAGGGACACGCCGTAGACCTGGGCGATGAAGATGACTGCCACGCCCTGCATGATGGAGGTGCCGTCCATGTTGATGGTAGCGCCCAGGGGGATGGTGAAGGAGCAAATCTTACGGGAGACGCCCAGTTTGTTGGTCAGGGTGTCGATGGACAGGGGGATGGTGGCGTTAGAGGTGGCGGTGGTGAAGGCGAACATCTGCACGGGGAAGAACTTTTTCAGGAACTTGATGGGGTTCAGCCGGGTGAACACCACCAGCAGCAGCATATACACGCCGAAGCACTGGATGACCAGGGCCAGCGTGACCGACCCCATGTATTTGAGCATGGGCAGGAAGGCGTCGAAGCCGATGCCCGCGAAGGTCTTGGCGATCATGCAGAACACGCCGATGGGAGCGATGGTCATGATGGACATGGTCATCTCCATCATCACATCGTTAAACTGGCTGAAGAAGTTGGCCACGGTGCTGGCCTTGCTGCCCAGCTTGGCCAGCATGACGCCCACGATGAGGGCGAAGAAGATGACCGGCAGCATATCGCCCTCGGCCAGCGCGTTGATGGGGTTGGTGGGGATGATGTTCAGCAGCGTGTCGGCAAAACTGGTGGATTCTGCCACCGTTACCTCGGAGGTCTCGATGGCCTCCAGAGAGATGCCAATGCCGGGGTTGATGAGGGAGGCGATGCTCAGAGCGACGCACACCGCGATAGCCGTGGTACACAGGTAGAAAATGATGATGCGCACACCTACGCCGCCCAGGGTCTTGGTGTCGCCGATGGCCATGCTGCCGCACACCAGCGAGCAGAACACCAGCGGGACCACCAGCATTTGCAGCAGGCGCACAAAGCCCTGACCGATGACGTAGAGGATACCGTTGATGATGATGGTGTCCCGGATGTAGCCCTCCGGCATAAAGTAGTGGATGAGTATGCCCGCAATGGCGCCGCCGATGAGCGCGATAAAAATCTGGGAGGACAAGCCCAGCTTCTTCTTTTTTTCTTTTGCAGCCATTAGCCCTTTCCTCCTGTCGCTTTGATGTAGTCGGCCAGTGCCGTTTTCCAGTCCTTGGGTTCTTCCAGCCCCTCCAGCCGGAGCATCATGTTGTCCAGCACGGAGTACTTGGGCCGCATCCCGTGGTCGCTGTCCACCGGCACCAGGTTGGCGGTCTTTCCGGTGAGGCGCAAAATCTCCTGGGCAAACTCATACCGACTACAGCTGCCCTTGCAGACCGCGTGGTAGATGCCGTAGATGTCCTGGTCGATGAACTGCTTGATGACCTTTGCCAGCTCCGCCGCGCTGGTGGGGCAGGCGATCTGGTTGATGGGGACCCGCAGCTCTGCGCCGCTGTCCGCAGCCTCCAGCACGGTGTTGACAAAGTCCTTGCCAATGCCGTACACCCAGGAGCTTCTGACGATGACATAGCGGGTGCTCAGCGACACGATCATTCGCTCTCCGGCGTACTTGGACTTGCCGTAGACGTTGTTGGGCATGGCTACGTCAAACTCCGTGTAGGGGAAGGACTTGTTCAGGTCGAACACGTCGTCGGTGGAGAACTGGATGACCTTGCAGTTGACCGGCTCCGCTTCGGCGGCGATGTTCCGGGCGCCCAGGGCGTTGACGCGGTAAGCCTCATCCGGGTCGTTCTCGCACTGCTGCGGGTCGGTGATACCCGCGCAGTTGATGACCACGTCCGGGCGGTTGCGCTGCATGAACATCCGCACCTCGTCCCGGTCGGTCACGTCCACCTCGTCCTTGTCGGTGGGGAAAAGCTCATAGGATTGCAGGTTCAGCAGCTCCATCAGCGCGGAACCCACGTGGCCTTTTACTCCGACGATCCAAATTTTTTTCATTGATTCATCATCTCCTTAATGCGTTAAAACGTTACATTGATACTATATCGAATTTTGACCGAAAGGTCAATAAAAACATGGCGACAAGAGACAAAAATCAACATTTACCAAAGAATTTGTTGCGGCTTTGGAAGTAAACAGACGAGGCGGACATGCGTTCCTCGTCCCGCCGCACAAAAATATCCCTGACGCGGCTCGGAGGGAGCGCTCGCGTCAGGGGCATGTGCCGCCCGGCCCGGGGAACCGGACAGAAGCAGAAAACTCAGATGCTGTCGATGAAGTCAGAGATGAAGTGCAGAGCCACGCCCACGCAGGTGGACCAGCTCAGGTAACGGGACAGCTTCAAAAAGTCGCCGGTGGTCTCGAAGGAGCTGATGTTGCGCAGCCGGAACCGCAGGTCGTCCAGGTAGGGACCCATGAAGTGGGCCAGCACGCCGCCCAGGATGATGTCGCAGTCCAGCACCATGCGGATGTTGTTGATGCCGATGGCCAGGTGGTCCAGGTAGTCGCTCCAGATTTTCTGATACTCGGTGTTGCCGGCCTCCAGCGCCTCGAAGAACTCCTCGCGAGTGATGCCCAGGTCGGAGGAGATGCGGGCGGTGGAGCAGTACGCCTCCAGGCAGCCCCGGCGTCCGCACAGGCACCGCTGCCCGCCGGGGACGATGCACATGTGGCCGAACTCGCCGCTGTGGTGGTGGCGGCCCATGTAGCGCACACCGTCCAGCAGCACCGCGCCGCCCACGCCCCGCTGGATGGAGAGGTAGACCATGTTGTCGTGCTCCTGGTGGTTCCACCACTCGGCCACGCCGCCGGCGTTGGCGTCGTTTTCCACGAAGCAGGGGTAGGGGATGTGCTCCGTCAGCTTGGCGATGGAGATATCCTTGGAGGACAGAGTACGGGAGAGGGTGACGATGCCCCGGTCGATGTCGGGGATGCCGGGCAGGGCGATGCCCACCCCCAACAGACGGCTGCGGTCGATCTCGTTGCTGTCCAGGAAGGACTCCAGCTGGAGGCCGATCTCCTGGAAATAGGCGTCGCTGTCCTCAAAGTCGTGGGCGATGGTTTTTTGCGCCACCACCTTGGCCCGCAGGTCGATGCAGACGATATGGATGTGGTAGTTGGAAAGCATGATGCCCACACTGTACTTGACGTTGGAGGCCACGCCGATGGCGCGGGGCTTCCGTCCGCCGGTGGAGTCGAAGGTGCCCTGGGTCTCCAACAGGCCGACCTCCTGCAATTCTTTCAGGTTCTGCCCCACAGTGGGCAGGCTCAGGTTCAGCGAATGGGCTACATCCTGCTTGGTGACGGGGGTGTCAGAGGAGTAGATATAGCGGAAAACCCGGTTGCAGTTTTGTCTCCGAAGTTCAGCAGTGTTATAGGTCGGCATTTGTCATCATCCTTTACATAAAAATTGTAGTATCGTTGGGGGAGAATCATAGAATAAATGGAATGGTCCGGGTGTCCATTTGATTTCTTTTAGAAAAGTGCCTATACACATATATCATAGCACAGTTCGTGGAAATTGCAAGCATTTTTTCAAAATATAATTGAAAAAGAACTGAGGGGTTTGGGCTTATCGGTTCACCAGTACGATGCCGCCCGCCACCAGCGCCAGGGCCAGCAGCGTGGCAGGGGAGAGGAGGGATTCCGCCAGCACCAGGCTGGACAGCAGCGCCCCAAACACCGGCGTCAGGAAGGAAAACACGGCGATTTTCCCCACCGGATTGTATTTTAACAGGAACGTCCAGAGGGTGAACCCTACGGCGGAGATGGTCACCAGCAGCACCATCAGCCCCACGCCGGAGGGGTCGGGAGCGCCGATCTTCCCGCCCAGTAGCAGCCCGGCTCCCAGCAGTACGCCGCCGCCCAGGGTCAGCTGCCAGCCGGTGATGAGGAAGGGGTCCCGGCCCTGGGTCAGTACCTTGGAGCAGATGGCTCCCGCGGAGATGAAGCACACCGACAGCAAAATCATGCCTTCCCCCAGCAGAGCGAAGGGTTGTCCTCCCAGACTGCCGCCCAGGTTAACCAGTATCACTCCGGCCACTCCCATCAGGCAGCCCAGCCACTTTTTCGCCGTCATTGGCTCCTTTTCCCGCCAAATCAGCGCGGAAAGCAGCACCGTCAGGAAGGCGGAGGCGGCGTTGAGGATGCTGGCCCGGACGCCGGTGGTGTGGGCCAGGCCGATGTAATAAAACAGGTATTGCCCGGTGGTCTGCACCAGCCCGATGGTCACGATGCCTGGGCCGTCCGCACGGTGAGGGACGGGGAACCGGCGGTGGAGCAGGCCGCACAGGGCCAGCGTCACCAGCCCCGCCAGGGTGAAGCGGGTCCCGGCGAACACCATCAAACAGGCGGGGGAGGAGGTGTCCACCTGAAAGGCGATGTACCCCAGCTTCACCGAGGGGTAGGCGGCCCCCCACAGCAGCGTTGCGCACAGGGCCAGCAGGACGATATGGACAGGGTTTTGGTAAAAGGCTGCGGCCTTGGATTCCTTCATAGGAAAAATTCCCTTCTCGAACAGTAGAATTAGAGTATCACTTTTAGAAAATAATGTCCATTGGAGAAATTGCAAGACTTTCTTCCCATCCAGACGAATTTGTGGTAAAATAGAACAAAAATCGCCCAAACACGGGGCGGAGAAGGGAGGCGGCGGCTGTGGCGATCACGCTGGACGGGTCCATCCGGCAGCTCACCCGCATTGGGGAGCAGCGGGCTAAAAAGCTGGAAAAGTTGAAAATCTACACCCCCAGGGACCTGCTCTACTGGTTCCCCAGGGACTATCAGGACCTGCGGCAGATTTATGACATCACCCAGGCCCCGGTGGGGGAACCCTGCTGCGTGGAGGGCGTGGTGGCGGAACGGGCCGTCACCCAGTACGTCCGCCGGGGCATGGAGCTGACCAAGACCCGTGTGGTGGACGGGCGGGGCCAGCTGTTCCTGACCTTTTTCAATCAGAGCTATGTCAGCCGCGCCCTGCGGCCGGGAGAAGAATATATTTTCTATGGTACGGTGGAGCAGACGGGCAGCCGGAAGAGTATGACAAACCCCATGTTCGAATCGTCGGGGAGGCGGCACTTCACCGGGCGCATTATGCCAGTCTACCCGCTGACGGCGGGCATCACCAACTTCACCCTCTCCGAGGCGGTGCGGCAGACGCTGGTCAGCTGCGCGGAAGAAATCCGCGACCCGCTGCCGGAGGATCTGAGGGAAGAGCATCATTTGGTGGGGCTGGGCTATGCCCTGCAAAACATCCACTTTCCAAAGGACGACCAAGCGCTGGCCGCTGCCCGGCGGCGGCTGGTGTTCGAGGAGCTGTTTTTCTTCTCAGCGGGACTGGCGATGATGAAGGGCCAGCGTTCCGGCCAGGCCGCCATTACCTGCCAGCGTCGCTCCCTCCAGCCCTTCTGGGACACGCTGCCCTTTGCGCCTACGTCTGCCCAGCGGCGGGCGGCAGAGGAAGCGGCGGCGGACCTCTGCTCTGGCAGACCCATGAACCGGCTGCTCCAGGGGGACGTGGGCAGTGGCAAAACCGTGGTGGCGGCGGCCTGCGCCTGGCTCATGGCCCAGAGCGGGGGACAGACCGCCCTGATGGTCCCCACGGAGATTTTGGCCCGGCAGCACTGCCAGACCCTGACCCCGCTGCTGGAACAGAGCGGCCTCCGGGTGGGGCTGCTGACCGGCTCCATGAAGGCCAAAGAGAAGCGGGACGTTTACGAGCGGCTCCAGCTGGGGATGATCGACCTGGTGGTGGGCACCCACGCGCTGCTGACGGAGGGGGTGGCCTTCCGGCGGCTGGGGCTGGTCATCACCGATGAGCAGCACCGCTTTGGCGTGGACCAGCGGGCGAAGCTGGCGGAGAAGGGTCGGGAGGCGGAGGGCCTCGCCCCCCATGTGCTGGTCATGTCGGCCACGCCCATCCCCCGGACGCTGGCGCTCATCCTCTACGGAGATTTAGAGGTGTCCGTTCTGGATGAACTGCCCCCCGGACGGCAGCACATCGACACCTTCCTGGTGGGGGAGGACAAACGGGAGCGGATGTACGGCTTTGTCCGCCGACAGGTGGCCGAAGGCCACCAGGTCTATATCGTCTGCCCCTCGGTCAGCGCCGAATCCACCCTGGAGAAGGGCGCGATGACCGCTACGGAACTGAAAGCGGTGGAGGAGTACGCCGAGAAGCTGCAAACCGCTGTTTTTCCCGACCTGCGCGTTGGTCTGGTCCACGGCAGACAGTCCGCAAAGGCCAAGGAGCAGGTCATGACCCGGTTCGCCCAGGGGGAGCTGGACATTTTGGTGGCCACCACGGTCATCGAGGTGGGGGTGGACGTATCCAACGCCACGCTGATGGTCATCGAAAACGCCGAGCGGTTCGGCCTCTCCCAGCTCCACCAGCTCCGGGGTCGCGTGGGGCGGGGCAAGGCCAAGTCCTATTGCGTGCTGGTGTCAGACAATCGCAACCCGGAGACTCGCCAGCGGATGAAGGCCCTCTGTGCTACCAACGATGGGTTCCAAATCGCGGAGGAGGATTTGAAGCTTCGGGGACCGGGGGACTTCTTCGGGGCGCGGCAGCACGGTCTGCCCCAGCTGCGGGTGGCGGACCTGGCGGGGGACGTGAGGGTGCTCCAGGAGGCCCAGGCTGCCGCCGCAAAGCGGGTGGCGGACGACCCGGACCTGCAAAGGCCGGAAAACGTCCCCATCAAAGCGCAAATTCAGGCGCTGTTCGAGACGAATACGGACCGGCTCAACTAGGGAGGAGGCCGGAAATAGTCAACGGAAAAAAGAAACTGGCAAGAGGAATTTTATTCTGAAAAGAAATTTCGATTCGGTCTAGATTTGTTCACAATTATCTGGTATCCTTAGGGTTAAAATAATCACTCCATATGATTTAAAGGAGAAATTGACTATGCAACCGACACTTTGTTCCAAATGCCGCAAAAATGTGGCAGTGGTGTTTATCACAAAAATAGAGAACAACGAAACCAAAAACGAGGGCTATTGCCTGAAATGCGCCAAAGAGCTGGGCATCAAGCCCGTGGACGACATGTTCAAGCGGATGGGCATTTCCGACGACGACCTGGACGGCCTGACCAGCGAGATGATGAACGCGTTCGGCGGGCCGGAGGCGATGGAATCGTTGCCGGACATCTCCCAATCGGAGAATGACGACGACGAGGACGAGGAGGGCAAGACCGCCACCTTCCCGTTTTTGAACAAGCTGTTCAACAGCAACCAGCCGCCCCGGGAGAGCGGCGAACGCCGCCAGGAAAACCGGGAAAAGGACGACAAAAAGAAGGAAGAACGTCCTCAAAAGCTGAAATACGTGGAGAATTACTGCGTTTCTCTGACCAACCGGGCCAGAGAGGGCAAGTTGGACCGGGTCATTGGCCGGGAGGAGGAAATTTCCCGGGTCATCCAGATTTTGAACCGGCGGCAGAAGAACAACCCCTGCCTCATTGGTGAGCCGGGCGTGGGCAAGACTGCCATTGCCGAGGGGTTGGCCCAGCGCATCGCTGCGGGTAACGTCCCCTACAAGCTCAAGGAGAAGGAGGTCTACCTGCTGGACCTGACCGCTCTGGTGGCGGGGACCCAGTTCCGGGGCCAGTTCGAGAGCCGGATGAAGGGTCTCATCGAAGAAATCAAAAAGGCGGGCAACATCATCCTGGTCATCGACGAGATCCACAACATCGTGGGCGCGGGAGATGCGGAAGGCTCCATGAACGCCGCCAACATCCTGAAGCCCGCCCTGTCCCGGGGAGAGATTCAGGTCATTGGCGCCACCACTTATAATGAATACCGCAAGTATATCGAGAAGGATGCCGCCCTGGAGCGCCGGTTCCAGCCGGTGACGGTGGAAGAACCTTCCATCGAGGACAGCGTTCAGGTCATCATGGGCATCGCCCCGTACTATGAGAACTACCATCAGGTGGTCATTCCCGCTGCTGTGGCGCGGGAGGCGGTGCTGCTCTCCGAGCGGTACATCACCGACCGCTATCTGCCCGACAAGGCCATCGACCTCATCGACGAAGCCTGTTCCGACGTGAACCTGCACAACAAGGCCCTGGCACACCGGGCGGAGCTGGAAAAGGACAAAGCGGACCTGGAGAAGGAGATGGAGATGCTCTCCGGCCAGTCCGACGAGTTCACCAACCGCAAGACCCAGGAGCTGACCGCCAACGAGCGCAAGCAGTCCCGGTGCCGCCAGGAGCAGGCCACGCTGAACCAGGCGCGCCAGACCCTGCGCACCAACACCACTCTGACCGAGGAGGAGCGGGACGAGCGCCTGGCACTGAACGAGGGCCAGATGCAGAAGAACCAGGAGCAGCTGCGGGCCTTGCAGGAGGAGCGCCGCCGCATCCAGTCGGAGACCGACACCACCTTCTTCGAACAGCGGGCCATCGTCCAGAGCAAGATTCAGCAGGTCCAGCAGCAGCTGGACGAGATGGGCAGCCAGCCCGCCCCGGAGCTGACCATGGAGCATCTGGCCCGGGTCATCGAGCAGTGGACGGGCATCCCCGCCAGCCGCATCGAGGAGGCGGAGTTCTCCCGGCTGTCCAAGCTGGACGAGCGACTGAAAAGCCACATCATCGGCCAGGACCAGGCGGTGGACGCCGTCACCCGTGCCATCCGGCGCAACCGGGTGGGCATCTCCCCCAAGCATAAGCCGGTGTCCTTCATCTTCGTGGGTTCTACCGGCGTGGGCAAGACGGAGCTGGTCAAGCAGCTGGCCGCCGACCTGTTCGACACGCCGGATTCCCTGATTCGGCTGGATATGTCCGAATATATGGAGAAATACGCCGTCTCCCGCATCATCGGGTCCCCTCCCGGCTATGTGGGCTACGATGAGGCCGGGCAGCTGACCGAGAAGGTCCGCCGCAAGCCCTACTGCGTGATTCTGTTCGACGAAATCGAAAAGGCCCACCCGGACGTGCTGAACATTCTGCTCCAGATTCTGGACGACGGGCGCATCACCGACGCCCACGGGCGCACCGTCAACTTTGAACACGCCGTCATCGTCATGACCTCCAACGCGGGCAGTGCCACCAAGGAGGGGACGGTGGGCTTTGGCCGCACCCTCGACGAGCAGGACGAAGAGCGCACCATGAAGGCGCTGCAATCCTTCCTGCGGCCGGAGTTCATCAACCGGGTGGACGAAATCATCCACTTCAACCGCCTGACCGAGGAGAACTTCAAGGGCATTACCAACATCATGCTGAACGAATTGAAGGACTCTCTGGCGGACAAGAACATCAACTTCATGTGGGACGACGCGCTGGTGGACTACCTGACCGAAAAATCCTACTCCCTGACCTACGGCGCCCGGAACCTGCGCCGCTTGATCCAGCGGGAGCTGGAGGACGCCATTGCCACCCTGCTCATCAACCAGTACATGGACACCATCACCCAGCTGAAAGCCACGGCGGTGGACGGGAACATTCAACTGTTGTCCATGTAACCCTTACAAAGCAAAAAAGGACTGTGCCATAGAAACGGCACAGTCCTTTGAGCCTGTCGAAAAACGACAGGCTCTCGACCAAAATCACGGATTTTGGTCGAAAATGCGGCCCCGGCAGCGCACTCGCTGCGCTCGCACGTTTGGGGCCTCCCTGTGTGCTTTTGCCGGTACACGCCCGGCTAAAAGCACGGATTTCAATTTATTTTGTTGCTTACGCAACAAAACTCCTGCGGAGGGCTTCTATAACTTCTCACGATACTTAATACCCTCAAGAATGACTTTTTTGACAATCTGAAAGGACTGTGCCATAGAAACGGCACAGTCCTTTTTGTGTTCTTTTCGATTTCTATTCCCGAAGGGAGAGAGCTTGCAGCTGCGCCCGGTATTGGCTGGGGGTCATCCCGGCCCGGCGCTTGAAGGCAGCAAAGAAGGTCTTTTCGTCAGGAAAACCGCAGTCCATTCCGATTTGGCCCACGCCGTGGTCGGTGGTGCGCAGCAACCGCAGCGCCGCGTTCAGCCGCAGCTCGGTCAGGTACTGTTTGAAGGTCTGGTTGGAGTGGCGCTTGAACAGGCGGCAGAAGTATTCCCGACTGTAGCCGAAATAGCTGGACACGCTCCGGGTAGTCAGGTTCTCCTGGTAGTTTTCCTCCAGGTACAGCAACGCCTCAAACAGGCGGCTGTTTCCCTCGGTGCTGCGCCGCTCCCCTGTGCAGAAGTGCGTGTCGATTTGGTGCAAAATCGCAGCAAGAGTGTCGCTGACGGCGGGAGCCTGTTCCGGGTCGGCCTGCTCCTGCTCCGCCTGCTCCCGGAGCTGCTGACACAGGGCCTGCAAGCTGGCGACGGCGGCGGCGGACGCGCCGGGGGCGTCCCGGTCTATGGCCAAGGCAGGGCGGTCAGACCCCAGACAGCGGGGCAGAAAGCTGACCGACAGCAGGTCGTGTTCCTCCGCCGGGGCGTTAGGGATCACCACATGGAGGGCGTAACAGCTGATGAGCAGAAAGTCGCCGGGCCGCAGCAGATGTTCCTCCCCATCGATGAGGACAGTGACCTCTCCCTTTTGAGAGTAGAGCAGTTCCGCGCCGGGGTGCCAGTGGAGAGGGACGTTTTGGACGCTCTGGTTGGGGCAGACCTGCACCAGCGCGGGGCAATCCTCCGGCAGCTCCATGCGCAGAAACAGGTCCCGGCGGTCGTAGGGCGTGCCGCCCGGTTCCAAAAAGGAAACAATATGATTTTGAAACAGCTTATCCTCCGCCGCCATGAAACTCGCCTCTTTGCCCTGCATGGGATATATCTATGTTTACTATATCACAAAGAAAGAAGAAAGTACAGGATTTTTTGCTATTTCGGACGAAAAACATTTTAAGGCGGCGAAAAGGGGGAGACCTAGGCCATGCTGTAGTCGAACATCACCCGTTGTACCCGGCAGCCTTCGGTCACTTCGTCGGGCAGCAAGGCCAGCGCCACCATGATCGGCTCGGCGGCGGGGTCCGTCACCCGGCGCAGCCAGGCGTAATCGCCATCGATTTTGAGGACGGTGTAGAGAATGGGGTCAGAAAATGCCATAGTTTTCCTCCTTGTAAATAGAAAAGCCTTGCCCGAAAGAGACGCTCCGGGCAAGGCAAAGGTGGATCAGGAACGCCGGAAGGTCATCTCGTGGCGCTTCGGCCCGGTGGAGACCATGGTGATAGGCGCTTCGATTTGGCTCTCCAGGAAGTCTACGTATTTTTTGGCGTTCTCCGGCAGGGCGTCATAGTCAGTGATGCCCCGGATGTCGCACTTCCAGCCGGGGAGAACGGTGAACACCGGCTTGGCCCGCTCCAGCACGCCGGGGACGGGGAAGGTGGTGGTCACCTGGCCGTCGATCTCGTAGCCGGTGACAACGGGGATCTCGTCCAGGTAGCTGAGCACGTCCAGACAGGTCAGGGCCACCTGGGTCGCGCCCTGGACCATGCAGCCGTACTTGGTGGCCACGGCGTCGAACCAACCCACCCGGCGGGGCCGCCCGGTGGTGGCGCCGAACTCGCCCTTGTCGCCGCCGCGCCGACGCAGCTCGTCGCCCGCATCGCCCAGCAGCTCGGAGACGAACGGCTCGGTCTTGGCTCCCACACAGGAGGAATAGGCTTTGGTGACGGCGATGACATCCTCAATGGAGGTGGGCGGCACGCAGGCCCCCACACAGCCGAAGCCCGCCAGGGTGTGGGAGGAGGTGGTCATGGGGAAGATGCCCAGGTCGGGGTCCTTCATGGAACCCAGCTGCCCTTCCAGCAGGATGGACTTACCCTCCCGCAGCGCCTGATGGACGAAGGTGACGGCGTCCCCCACGTAGGGGCGCACCAGCTCCCGGTACTCCATCAGCTGGTCGAACAGCTCGTCAGCGTTCAGGGTGGGCTTGTGGTAGAGATACTGGAACATAACGTTCTTCCGCTCCACGGCGGCGTCCAGCCGCTGGCGCAGCCGCTCCTCGTCGAACAGGTCGCAGACCTGGATGCCGGTCTTGGCGTATTTGTCGGAGTAGAAGGGGGCGATGCCGGACTTGGTGGAGCCGAAGGCTTTGCCGCCCAGCCGCTCCTCCTCATAGGCGTCCTGCAAAATATGGTAGGGCATCAGCAGCTGCGCCCGCTCGGAGACGATCAGGTTGGGAGCGGGGACGCCCTGGGCGGTGATGTCCTTCAGCTCGTTCACCAGCCGCTGGATGTCCAGCGCCACGCCGTTGCCGATGATATTGGTCACGTGGGGATAGAAGGAGCCGGAGGGGAGGATATGCAGCGCAAAGCGGCCATACTCGTTGATGATGGTGTGGCCCGCGTTGGCGCCGCCCTGGAAGCGGATGACAACATCGGACTCCTCAGCCAACATATCGGTAATTTTTCCCTTGCCCTCGTCGCCCCAGTTTGCGCCTACGATTGCTTTTACCATAGTGAAAATTCTCCTTTTGCGCCCCGGCGGAGCCAAAGCGCCCATGATCCGCCCAGGACCGGCGCGCAGAGCAATCCCTCTGCCACAGGCCGCCTGGCGGTAGCTCGTCCCGGTCCGCCGCGAAGAAAGCAGGCGTCAGAACAAAGCACGACTCTATTATACGGAAAAAGAACCCTGATTGCAAGGGCGTACAGGGAATTTGTCAGGACAACAATGTAGCTTTACAATAGATGTGAGACCAGGGTATAGAAAAAGGCGATTGAGTT
>JAJBVG010000059.1:0-23052 GCA_020859945.1 Clostridiales bacterium
ATGTCGGTGGTGGAGCGCAGACCGTGTTCCTCCAGCTTCAGCTCGATGAGGCCCGCAGTCATGCGGGTGCAGTAGAGAGGCGCGTCGATGTCCCGCAGCACGTAGGGCAGCGCGCCGATGTGGTCCTCGTGGCCGTGGGTCAGGAAGATGCCGCGGATTTTGCTCTGGTTGCGGATGAGATAACTGACGTCGGGGATGACCACGTCGATGCCGTACATATCGTTGTCCGGGAACCCCATGCCGCAGTCCACCACGATGATGTCGTTGCCGTACTCGTAGACGGTCAGGTTCTTGCCGATTTCGTCCAGACCGCCCAGAGAGATGATTTTCAGTTTTTCAGCCATATGAAATAAAAATGCTCCTTTCGATGATGTTATGAAACCCAGCGCCGCGCAAACCGACAGGGTTTGAACGATACAGTGCGAATGGTGCGGCGCTGTAAAAACGACTTTGGAAGGTGCAAAACCTGTGCTTCCCGAAATTACGAAAGCGAAATAAACGGTTTGAGCTGTCGTACCCTTATCAAATGATGCTTTACTCCCGTATTCCGAAGGACACAGGGGAAACAGATTCGTATGTATTGACCCCTCCCTGGGGTCCTGCCGGAGGTGGACACCGGAGCGGTCAGCCAGGCCCCGTCTCGCCCGACTGCACCGCCCCGCCCGCCCGGTTGGAACGGTGGGAGTGTCAATCTTTTTCGTTTACCGATCACGTCTCCGTCCGCAGCCTCGCTGCGAACTTCTGTTGTGATTAGTATATCACGGGAAAACCGGAAAGTATACCAACTTTTTTTACAAAGTGTCCAGTTCTTTGACCCGGTTACTGATAAAGTCGCACAATTCCAGGGCGATTTCGGCGCTGGCGGCCTCGGCGGAGATTTTCAGGGCGGAGAGCCGATTTCGGGGGGAGAGGAACACCGTTCCGCTGCCCAATGAGACGCGGAGGCCCTCCCCGGTGCTCTCTGCCTGGGGGTATCCCTCGGTGAAGCGGCGCATGATTTCCCCCCGGCCCTGGGTCAGCTCCACCTCCGCGCTGCGCAGCACACAGGCGGGCAGCCGCTCCACCAGGGCGGAGAACCGCTCCCCGGTCTGCCCCAGGCGGCGGCACAGCAGACAGGCGGCAAACACGCTGTCGTGGAGAGCGGTCTGTTTGGGGGCCAACTCCCAGGCCCGGGAACCATCCCGGCCCAGTCGGAGGATTGTCCCGCCGTAGCCCTCCGCCAGCCGCTCTGCCGCCACCGGCGCGGTGGGAGAGAGAGCCAGCTCTTTTTCGCCGCTCTCCAGCAGCAACAGCGCCGTCAGCAGCAGCATTTGCTCGGAGGAGACGGCGCTGCCCCGCTCGTCCCGGGCGAAGAGCCGCCGCCCGTCGGCGGAGGCGGAAAAGAGCAGAGGGCCGTCTGCCTCTGTGACCTGCATCCCCAGTGTGGTCAAGGCAGTGCGGAGCATTTGGTTGCACTGGCCGTGGCCGGGGACCCGCACCTCAAAGGCGCGCACTGCCCCGCTGCCGGAGGCCCGCACCGCCTCGTGGAGATAGGCCCGGTCTACGCCGGTCAGTTCCTCCCGCTGGCCCATCTGCCCGGCGGGAGCCCGGTGGAGGGTCCCCCGGAGCAAGGCGCTCTCCAGCTTCCGCTGGCGGGGACGGCTGAGCGGCAGTCCGCATCGGTCGGAGAAGTGCAGGGTCATCTGCTCTCCGTCCTGCCGCAGAAACAGGGAGACGGGCAGACCGTAGAACCCGCCCACCCAGGCGGCAGCGGCGGGGGTAGAACTGTCCTGCCAGGCCACAGTCCCCCCAGCGGCGGAAATGCCAGCGGCGGCGGCCAGGGCCAGGGAATGGGCGGCGGTGCCGCCGTGACAGCCCAGCCCCACTTTGCCTTCCTCGGCCAAAATACTTCCCACCGCCACCAGCAGCTCCGGGGTGATCTCCAGCCCCACGGTGCCGCTGATGGTTCCGCTGTCGCCGAAGGTCAGCCGGCCCTGGTCGTGGCCGGAAAGCATCGAGGTGTTGAGCCGCGCTCCGGCGGGGACCCGCAGACCGGGCCAGACCTTCACGCCGGGCCGCAGAATGGCGTTTTGCTCCACGGCGGCCCCGGCCCCCACCACGGTCCCCTCGTTGAGTACCGCGCCGGACTGGACAGTGGCCCCAGGACAGAGAATGGAGCCGTTCAGCGCCGCACCGGGGCCAATATCGGCCCCCAGGACTACGCTGCCCTGAACCACAGCCCGCGCCCCCAGGTTGGTCCCGTCCGCCAGCACCACATGGGGACCGATGAGGGCGTGGTCGCCGATGGTCACCCGCTGGCCGATGGCGCAGGGCGGGATAATGGTGGCGGTCTCCGGCAGGGGAACCGCCGACCAGACGCCGCCACGCACCTGGGGCAGGTTCATGTCCAGCTTGATTTTGCCGTCCAGCGCGTCCTTTGCCGCCTGGAGGTAGGCGGCGCAGTCCCCGATGTCCCGCCAGTAGCCGTAGGGCAAAAAGCCGTAGAGCGCCGCTCCCTGCTCCAGCAGCCGGGGAAACAGGTCCCGGCCAAAGTCGCAGGCCGTCCCCGGCTCCACCTGCTCCATGGCTGCCCGGGAGAGGACGTAAATGCCCGTGTTCACTTGGTTGGTGAACACCTGGCCCCAACTGGGTTTTTCCACGAACTGCGTCACCCGCCCGTCCTCGTCGGTGCGCACCAGGCCGTATTCCAGCGGCGTGGCGGAGCGGTGGAGCAGCAGGGTGGCGGCGGCCTTGTGCTGCCGGTGGAAGTCCACGGCCCCCCGCAGGTCGAAGTCGCACAGGGCGTCCCCGCTGAGTACCAGAATGTCCGGGTCGTCCCCCCAGAAGTCCATGCAGGCCCGCACCGCCCCGGCGGTGCCGAGAGGCTCCTCCTCCCGGAGGTAGGTCAGCGCCATGCCGTAAGCGCTGCCGTCGCCAAAGTAGTCCTCCACCGCCTCTGGCAGATAGTGGAGCGTGACAGCCGCCTCCCCGATGCCGCTGCGCCGCAGCAGCAACAGAATATGTTCCAGCAAAGGCCGTCCCAGGAAGGGGACCATGGGTTTGGGCAGTTCCGCGGACAGGGGGCGCAGACGGGTGCCGCTGCCCCCGGCGAGAATGATCGCTTTCATAGAAAAAGCCGTCCTTTTTCAGTATTTATCACCAGTATGGACGGATTTTCCGACGGTTATACACAAAAAGGCGAAGCCCCCTCTCCTGGCACGAGAGGGGACTTCTTTGAGAAAGAGGAATATGCAAACACCCCATAAGGGGGTATTTGAGGGGGAAGTTACGCAAACACCCACATGGGCCGGTACTTGATTTGAAACGCCACCTCCCGGTCCATCACTCCGCCGATGGCGGAGACCAGCGTGCCGGTGCAGAGGGCGGAGACCACGGTCCCCGGGCCGATGCCGACGATATGGCCGGTGAAAACCAGCGCCAGGCTGACGCTGAGGCTCAGGCAAATCACGTTAAAACAGGTGTTGAAAGTGCGGTAATTCCAGTGGAAGAAGCTGGTCATGTCCCGGTTGAAGGTGTCGAAAGGCATAATGGGCATCAGGCACCGCTGGAGCATCCACATGCTGAAGCAGGTGACGCAGAACCCCACGGCGTAGCACACCGCCTGCCCCACCAGCGTGACGGGGGCGGTGAGGACGGCGGCGAACACGTCCAGCAGACTGCCGAAGGCTACAGACAGCACCAGAGAGACCAGATAGCCCAGCTTCCACTGGCGGGTCACCACCACCAGCAGCGCCAGCACGAAGATTTGCACCAGATAGTTCCATGTACCGAAGGACAGGCCGGTGAAGATCTGGCTCAGCACATAGGAGACGGAGGAAATGCAGGAAATGCCCAGGCCACTTTTCACCTGTAGCTCTACGCCCAGACTGTCCAGCAGCAGGGCCACCACCAGCGCGTACTCGCCGGAGAACGTTTTTCTATGTTGTGTCAACGAATTTTTCATCGTGAAAACCTTCTTCCCTTCCAGGTGCCCCTATCATAGCGCGGTTTTTGCCCTGTGTCCAATGAATCATTCTTGCATTTTTTATAGAGAGCGTCTATAATAACGGTAGTGCGAAGTTTTGAAACCCCCTCAGCCGTCAAGCGGCACTTCCCAAGCTGCGCTTCTCCCTGCGCCACCGCCGAAGGCCGCCCCGCTCAATCATAAGTCACCGACACCGGATTCTCGCATAATTGCACATTGCTCATTGCACATTGCACATTTTCCAAGGAGGAACGCCCCATGAACCTCTACCATCTCCGTTATTTCACCGTCCTGGCCCGGCTGGAGCATTACACCCGGGCGGCGGCGGAGCTGAACATCACCCAGCCCAGCCTGAGCCACGCCATCTCCGCTCTGGAGGAGGAACTGGGCGTTCCCCTCTTTGAGCGAACGAGGCGCAACGTGACCCTGACCAAATACGGCAGGCTGTTCCTCCGGGACGTGGAACAGGCCCTGGCCACGCTGGACCAGGGGGTGGACCGGCTCCAGCGGGTGCGCTCCGGGCGGGAGGTCATCGACCTGGGCTTCCTCCGGGGGATGGGGACCAATCTGGTGCCGGAGCTGATCTCCGGCTTTCAGACCACACCGGCGGGCCAGCAGGCGGAGTTTCGCCTGTTGACCGACACCACCCAGGGGCTGCTGGACAGCCTCGCCGCCGGGCGGTGCGATTTGGCGTTTTGCTCCAAGGCCCACGCGCCGGAGGCAGACTTTTTCCCCGTCTCTCACCGCCCGCTGAGCCTGGTGGTGCCGGAGGGCCACCCATTGGCTCAATATGACCGCCTGAAACTGTCGGACACTCTGGACTACCCCCACATCATCTTTACCAAAACCGCCGGTATCCGGGCAGAAATCGACCGGCTCTACGCCCGGCTCCCCCGGATGCCCGCCATCGCCTACGAGATTCAGGAGGACCAGGACATCGCCGGGCTGGTGGCCCACGGTTTCGGGGTGGCGGTGCTGCCGTGGATGTATTTGCTCAACACCCTGCCGGTGAAGGTGGTCGCTCTGGACGAGGCGGACGTGGAGCGGTATATTTACCTGGCCGTGCCGAAGGGCCGCTACCTCTCCCCGGCGGTGGCGGCGTTTCGGGATTTCGCCCTTCGGCGCACCCGGGGCGGCGATTTGTGAAAAAAAGAGGCCCCGGAGCGATGCCTGACATCATTCCGGGGCTGGAGAGAGAAACCAATAAAGGAGAAAATCAAGTTTACCGGGTGCGGAACAGCTTGCTCAGCCGCTCCATCAGGGTGGTGCGCTGGTGCTGCTGGCTCAACAGCTCGCCGAAGTTGTCCGCCGCCATCCAGGAGGGCGCGGCAGGAGCGGTGTAGTTGTTCAGCGTCAAATCAGAGATCATAATCATCGTCAATACCTCCATTTTTTGATGTTTTAGGGCGGATGTTTTGTTTGACCGGTCATTTCTTTCTGTGACTATAGAATAGCACTTTTCCCGTTCTTTGCAATGTGTGTCCGCCCTAAATTTTCAGTTTTCTCTTGTGTTATTAGCACAAACTGTGCTATACTACTTTTAGAAAATTAAGTATCAATAAAGGAGGGCTTTTTATGGCGCTGACCATGCGGGAACTGATCGAGCAGACCCGGAGCAAATACCGCCTCAAACTGCTGGCGGGTGCGGACTCCCTGGACTTTGTGGTCACTTGGGTCCACATGACCGAGGACACCAGCGTGACCGAGTTCTTCTGGGGCAACGAGATGGTGGTCACCAGCGGCTACACCGCCCAGAATGAGGAGGGGCTGCTCCGGTTCATCGACGTGCTGGAGGAAAAACGCTGCGCCGGGGTTGTCATCAACGTGGGCAAGTACATCAACGAGGTGCCGTCCCGGGTGCTGGACTTCTGCGAGGAGCGCCACCTGCCCCTGCTGACCATGCCCTGGGACATGTCCATCACCGAGTTCGTCCGGGAGTGCTGCTCTCTCATCGACAAGAGCAGCCAAAACGAAGAGGTCCTGGCTGACGCGGTGGTGTCCATCATCCTCTCCCCCATGGGAGCGGGGCGGCAAAAGGAACGGCTGGCCGATTACTTCCACGTGGAGCGGGGGTTCACCATGCTGGCTCTGTGGGCGGAGCTGCCCGCGCCGCTGCGCAACGTGCTGGACCAGCGCAGCACCCTCCGGCTCCACACCGCCCTGCGGCCCTTTGACTTCTCCTATCTGATTTTCCGGTATCAGAAGCGGTTCCTCATCCTGATGAACCAGCGGGACCGGCAGGTGTCGGTGCGGGTCAGCCGCCGGATTTTGGACACCATCCACCAGAACCTCCCCGACCTGTCGGTGCAGATCGGCGTGGGGGAGCCGGTGGACACGCTGGAGCAGCTGGCGGACACCTTCCACGCCGCCGTCTCCGCCCAGCGGCGGGCCTCCCTCCAGGGGCTGGAAATTGTGCAGTTTCAGGACATGGGATTTTACAAGCTGCTGTACTCTGTGCCGGACG
The DNA here is from genome assembly GCA_020859945.1 of Clostridiales bacterium. Taxonomy (GTDB): domain Bacteria; phylum Bacillota; class Clostridia; order Oscillospirales; family Oscillospiraceae; genus Onthomonas. The sequence continues at coordinate 6,429 of JAJBVG010000059.1, forward strand.
ACAGCCTGCTGGAGAGCTACTACCACGAGATGATGGACCCCCTGCTGGAGCACGACCGGCAGACCGGCAGCGTCTACACCGAGACGCTGTTCCGCTATTTGTTGACCGACGGCAGCCTCCAGGCGGTGGCCGCCGCCATGTACACTCACCGGAACACCGTGGGCTACCGAATGGGGAAAATCCGGGAACTGCTGGGCCAGGATTTGGACAGCCAGCAACAACGGATGCCCTATCTGCTGGCGTATCACGTGGGGGTCATTTTGAAGCTGTGCGAGGATTATGAGTAGCTGTTAGCTTTTAGCTCTTTAGCTGTTAGCTAGGATAGTGCTTGCTGTTTGGCCAGTGTTTTTGGCTAGTGTGGAACAAGTTTTCCACGAAGAACGACCTATTTGCAGCTGACCACCCCTCTCGCCGCCGCCGTCAAGCGGCACTTCCGCTTCGCTCCCTGCCCTGAAAGGGGAGGGGGACCATGCGAAGCATGGTGGAGGGGTTTCTCACGCAAAAAAAGCGGGGCCGCTCCCGCAGGAGCGGCCCCATAGAAAGGGGAAACAGAAGTTTGCAGAGGAATTAGTACCCCATGTCAGGGTTGGCGGGTGCGGCGGGCGCGGGAGGTTCGGGCTTATCCACCACGCAGGACTCGGTGGTCAGCAGGATGGAGCAGACGGAGGAGGCGTTCTCCAGAGCGGAACGAGTGACCTTGGTGGGGTCAACGATACCGCTGGAAATCATGTCGCAGTAGACCTCCTTGTAGGCGTCGAAGCCATAGCCCACCTTGCCGCAGTTCAGGACGCGGTCCAGCACCACGGAGCCGTCGATACCGGCGTTGGCGGCGATCTGCTTGATGGGGGCGGTCAGAGCCTTGGCGATGATCTGCGCGCCGGTCTTTTCGTCACCCTCCAGGGTGTCCACCAGAGCGTTGACAGCGGGGATGGCGTTGACATAGGCGGTGCCGCCGCCGGCCACGATGCCCTCTTCCACGGCGGCGCGGGTGGCGTTCAGGGCGTCCTCCACGCGGAGCTTCTTCTCCTTCATCTCGGACTCGGTAGCAGCGCCGACCTTGATGACGGCCACGCCGCCAGCCATCTTCGCCAGACGCTCCTGGCACTTCTCACGGTCATAGTCGGAGGTGGTGTTGGCGATCTGGGCGCGGATCTGCGCCACGCGGCCCTTGATGGCCTGCGCGTCGCCCATGCCGTCCACGATGATGGTGTTCTCCTTGGAGACCTTCACCTGACGGGCCTGGCCCAGGTGCATCAGCTGGGTGTCCTTCAACTCCATGCCGGTGTCGGCGGAGATGACCTGACCGCCGGTCAGGGTGGCGATATCCACCAGCATCTCGGCGCGGCGGTCACCGAAGCCGGGGGCCTTGACGCAGCAGACCTTCAGGGTCCCGCGCAGGCTGTTGACGATCAGGGTGGACAGGGCTTCGCCCTCCACGTCCTCGGCGATGATCAGCAGGGGACGGCCCATCTTGGCGATCTGCTCCAGAATGGGCAGCAGGTCCTGAATGACGGAAATCTTCTTGTCATAGATGAGGATGAAGGGGTCGTCCAGCACGGCCTCCATCTTCTCGGTGTCGGTGACCATATAGGGGGAGACATAGCCCCGGTCGAACTGCATACCTTCCACCACTTCGGAGGAGGTCTCAGCGGTCTTGGACTCTTCCACGGTGATAACGCCATCAGCGGAGACCTTATCCATGGCCTCGGCGATCAGCTTGCCGATGGTCTCGTCGCCGGAGGAGACGGTGCCGACCCGGGCGATGTCCTCGGTGCCGGAGACGGGCTGGCTGTTGGCTTTGATGGCATCCACAGCGGCGGCGGTGGCCTTCGCCATGCCCTTCTTCATGACCATGGGGTTGGCGCCGGCGGCCAGGTTCTTCATGCCCTCGGCGGTGATGGCCTGGGCCAGCAGGGTGGCGGTGGTGGTGCCGTCGCCGGCCACATCGTTGGTCTTGGTGGCGACTTCCTTCACCAGAGCGGCGCCCATGTTCTCAAAGGGGTCCTCCAGCTCGATCTCCTTGGCGATGGTGACGCCGTCGTTGGTGATGAGGGGAGAGCCGTACTTCTTGCCCAGCACCACGTTGCGGCCCTTGGGGCCCATGGTGATTTTAACGGTATCGGCCAGCTGGTCTACGCCAGCCTGGAGCGTGTGGCGGGCTTCCTCGCCGTAGTTGATAAGTTTAGACATAACGCATTACCTCCAAGTAAGTGAGAGAGAAAAATTTGGGCGATTCTTTTAGCAGCATTATTCGACGATTGCCAGAATGTCGTCCTGCCGGACGACGGTCAACTCTTCGCCGTCGATCTTCACCTGGGTGCCAGAGTACTTGCCGGTGATGACCTTGTCGCCCACCTTGACGGTCATTTCGACCTGGTTGCCGTCCACCATACCGCCGGGGCCAACGGCCACAACTTCGGCCACTTCGGGCTTTTCTTTGGCGGAGCCGGTGAGGATAATGCCACCTTTTGTGGTTTCTTCCGCTTCGACCATTCTCAGGACCACGCGGTCAGACAGGGGTTTCAGTTTCATTTGGAATTGCCTCCTTATAAAGAAAAGATGGGTTGTAAATAAGTTGAGGAGAATTAGCACTCTTTTTACCTGAGTGCCAGTTCGCTATTATAATAGCCCACCTCGCGGCATTTTGCAAGCCCTTTTTTTTGAATTTTTTATGAAGTTCGAAGGCTAAAGATACACAAAATCTGTTGCTTTTGTGGAAACGGTGCGGTTTCAACCGAAATTTGCGCTGAACGCGGCCCTAACAGCCCCAGGATATGCTCCGTTGGGGCATTTTATGCCTGACCGGAGGCAAAAAATGCCGCGCCCGCGAGACGCAGGCGCGGCAAATGGGCGAAAACTTACTCGCTGTCCAAATCGTCCTTGGTGCGGCGGTAAAACCCGTCGGCCCAGGAAGCCTCGGCAGTGGTGTCCCGCCGGGCGGGGAAGGGGTCCTCAGCGTACTGGGAAAAAGACGAGGGGAAGGGCTGGGTGGCGTCCTGCCCGGTGGACGGGGCCGGTTCCTGCGCGGCGGCGCTGGCCTTGCTCTGAGAGACGGTCCCCTCCGGGTCCAGGGTCAGGCGGATGCCGGGGTCGGCGGACTTCTCCGCCTCTTCCGCTTTGGGGACCTTGATGCCCCCGGCCAGACCGTCCCGGCTGAGCATTTTCTCCATGACGGAGATGTCGGAGGAGATGTCCATCATGTCCCCCTCAAACAGCTTATCCAGCTGCTTCTCGAAGCCCTCCACCACCAGGTCCATCATGTTCTCGATGCGCTCCTTGGTGGCGTTGATGTTGGCTCCCTCCACCCCCTGGCTGTCCAGCTCGGCGTAGGCGTTGAGGATTTTCAGCGTGGTGGGCAGGTAGTAGTTCAGGAACCGGTGCAGCTCGTTGGCCTTCTCCGGGTGGCGCTTCTGATAGTCCAGAATGTGGCCGGTGATCTCCTCGATGCGGTCAATTTTCCGGCTCAGGACCGGGTCGGGAATGGCCTCGTTGATTTTGCGAATTTGCTCCAGCACAGACTCATCGTTGGAACGGGCCTCCTCCGGGGTCTCTGGCTTGGGCTCCGGCTTGGGCTTGGGGGTCACGCCTTTGCCGTCCAGCACCAGATAGCCGGTGGACATATCAATGTAGGCTTTCGGCCCCAGCAGACCGTCGTCCACCATGTCCTGCACCAAGTCGCAGGCCCGGTTGTAGCTGCACGGCATGGCCTCGGCCAGGGTGCGGATGTCAATTTGCTTGTGGTCGCCGATGAGGTTCAGCAGCTTGCGGAACCGGCGGGCCTTCCGGTGCTTGAACTGGCCCCAGACGAACATGCCCGCGCCCACCCCGGCGCAGAGGAAGGGAGCCATCGCGTCCTGGAGGGCATAGAGGGGATAGGAGGGCAGCCAGAAAACCAGCTCATTCAGGCAGGCGGCCAGACCGCCCACGCCGAGGATGGCGCCCAGCGCGGTCAGCAGCTTACCGTCTTTGATTTTGGCGGGTTTCTTCTGGGCCTTTTGGCCCTGCTGGTTATCTGTTCCGCCATAGCTCCGCTGGTAAGAGGAAGTCTCCCGCTGGAAAGAGAACGATGTCCGCTGGGCGGAGGCACGGCTCTGCCGGGCGGCGTCCCGGGTGCGGCTGAACTCCCGCTGGAAGTCCTCTTTGAAGTTGTCGCCAATGACGTGGACGTCGTCAGCGAAATCGTCCAAGGCTTCCTCCCAGTTGGGGCGCTGTTTGTTGGCAGATTCTTCTGTGACGATTTTATAAATCAACAGGCCCACCCCTACCGGCCAAACAAACATAAAGCTGACAATAATCAGCCCCCAGGGAATGTGCAGGGGCTTGTGGTTGCTGTTGCGAAAATCGTTCATTGCGTCCTCCTCTATTTCCAAACGCGGGAAAGGCCCCGCGCCTCACTCTCTGTACTCTGGTTTCTATTATACTATAAACAGGGATTCCCGCAAGGGGGGATTTCTTAAAAATCTGATTAAATTACGGTCATGGAAAGGAAAAGCGGAGAGGGACACATAGGACAATCCCTCCCCTGCGTATCCTAAAAGGAACAAGGGGGGCTGACGATGGAGACAACGCTGAACGACCTGCGCTGGAAAGAGGTGATCTGCGTCACCGACGGGACCCGGTACGGCTATGTGGACGACTGTTCCTTCGACCTGGACACCGGTCAGATACGGACACTGGTGGTGCCGGGGCGGGCCAGGTTCTTCGGCCTGTTCGGGCGGCGGGAGGAGCGGCTGGTGCGCTGGGAGGACGTGCGCCGGTTCGGGGAGGACATCATTCTGGTGGAGGGCGCGCCGGAGGTGCGGACAGTTGGGCGGGAGAGGAAGAAATGGTTTTGAAGATTCCTTTTTGCTGCCGTATGTGTAGGGGCGGCCCGTGGCCGCCCGCAGGAACCGCTTGCTTACCCAGGGCGGCCGAGGGCCGCCCCTACAGGCGTGTGGCAGCCCTTCGTTGATGCTGACACAAAGAAATACCTAACAAAAAATTTCTGAAAACCGGCAAAAAAGGCTTGCGCTCGTTGGGAAAATGTAGTATGATAGCAACCGTGATTACGCACACCAGGGGGATTCTGCGCCCTGTGCCGTCCCGAAGGGGCGGTGGACGCGGGAGATGAACCGGGTGGAGGTAACAACAAAACAAGGAGGAATTTATCCATGGCAGTCGTATCTATGAAACAGCTCCTGGAGGCCGGCGTTCACTTCGGCCACCAGACCCGTCGGTGGAACCCCAAGATGGCCGCTTATATCTACACCGAGCGCAACGGCATCTATATCATCGACCTGCAAAAAACCGTCAAGAAGCTGGACGAGGCGTATAACTTCGTCAAGAGCCTGGGCGCGGAGGGCAAGAGCCTGCTCTTCGTGGGCACCAAGAAGCAGGCCCAGGAAGCCATCAAGGAAGAGGCCACCCGCTGCTCCATGTTCTATGTGAACAGCCGCTGGCTGGGCGGTATGCTGACCAACTTCAAGACCATGCGTGGCCGCGTGGACCGCATGAACCAGCTCAAGAAGATGCAGGAGGACGGCACCTTCGACATGCTCCCCAAGAAGGAAGTCATCAAGCTGCTCCACGAGCAGGAGAAGCTGGAGAAGTACCTGGGCGGCGTGAAGGACATGAACACCCTGCCCGGCGCTATCTTCGTGGTGGACCCCCGCAAGGAGCACAATGCCATCGCTGAGGCCCGCAAGCTGGGCATCCCCGTGGTCGCCATCGTGGACACCAACTGCGACCCCGACGAGATCGATTATGTCATCCCCGGCAACGACGACGCCATCCGCGCCATCCGCCTGATTTCCGGCATCATGGCCAACGCCATCATCGAGGGCAAGCAGGGCGAAGAGACCGTCGAGGCTTAATAGAAGTAAGGCAAAAAGTTCCATGCCCGCCTACGGGCGGGCATTTACCAACCGATACAGGAGGTTATAACAATGGCAATTTCCGCTAAGACTGTAAAAGAGCTCCGGGAAATGACCGGCGTGGGCATGATGAAGTGCAAAGAGGCCCTGGTCGCCTGCGACGGCGACATGGACAAGGCCGTTGACTGGCTGCGGGAAAAGGGCCTGGCCGCTCAGGCGAAGAAGGCTTCCAAGGTCGCCTCTGAGGGCGTTTCCAAGGCGTATGTCATCGACGGCGTGGGCGTCATCATCGAGGTCAACTCCCAGACCGACTTTGTCTCCAAGAACGCCACCTTCCAGGCTTTCGTGGACGACGTGGCTACCGTGGTCGCCGCCGAGAACCCCGCCGACGTGGAGGCCCTGAAAGCCGCCAACTATCCCGGCGAGGACCGCTCCGTGGACGCCGTCACCGCTGACCGCGTGCTCTCCATCGGCGAGAACATCCAGATCCGCCGCTTCGTCCGCTATGACGCCGACGGCGTCAACGTGGCCTATGTCCACATGGGCGGCAAGATCGGCGTGCTGGTCAACCTGAAGGCCGAGGGCATTGAGGACACCGCCGCTGTCGCTGAGCTGGGCAAGGACCTGGCGATGCAGATCGCCGCTATGAGCCCCTCCTATGTCTCCTCCGACGAGATCCCCGCCGAGGAAGTGGAGAAAGAGAAGGCCGTTCAGCTGGCAAAGGCCATCGAAGAGGGCAAGGACAACACCAAGATCCCCGAGGCCAAGCGCAAGATGATCGCCGAGAACAAGGTCAAGGGCCGTATGAACAACTTCTACGCCGAGGTCTGCCTGCTGAACCAGCAGTATGTCAAGGAGAACAAGACCACCGTGGAGCAGCACGTCAAGGCCGTTGCCAAGCAACTGGGCGGCAAGATCCAGGTCGTCAAGTTCACCCGCTTCGTCACCGGCGAGGGCATTGAGAAGAAAGAGGAGAACTTCGCCGACGAAGTCGCTTCTATGATCAAGTAAGAAGCCCTGAGCTTTACAATCACAAAAGTTCAGCGCCTGTCCCTGAAAATGGGGCAGGCGCTTTTTTGCGGTTTTTTGATTATCAGCCTTACCATGTTCACCTGACGCCTGTAGGGGCGGCCCTTACCGTCAAGCGGTACTTCCGGGGCATTGCCCCTCCCTGTGGCCACCCTGGGCAAGCAGGTGGTTCCTACGGGCGGCCACGGGCCGCCCCTACACATACAGCAGCATAAAATGTCGCTTTACCGGTTCATATCCACACTATTCTGCACCATCTGGTACACCTCCGGGTAAGCCCGCCCGGTCTGGCGGCAGAGGGCCGCTACGCTGTCGTACTCCGGGTAAGCCCGCCGGGCGCCGTCGGGCAGGGTGCAAATTTTCACCTGGGCCTCCCCCAGAGGGGTGGAGACGGTCCGGTTCTCCCTGGGGAGGACCGTCCGCTCCATCTTCATCCGGCGGATGCCGATGGTGGTGGTCTCCGCAAAGAGAATGTTTTCCAGGGTGGGGATGTCCCCCTCGTCACACAGCACGTCCAGCTGGTAGGCCGGGCGGTTTTTCTTCATATACACCGGGAAGAAGTGGACCTCCCTGGCTCCGGCGGCTTGCAGCCGCTCCATGACATAGCCCAGGGCCTCGCCTGTGCAGTCGTCCACGTTGGTCTCCAGCTTCCACACCGTCTCCTGGTGAACGGCCTCGGTGATGAGCATAGCCCGGAGCAGACTGGGCCGCTCATAGGCCCGTTTTCCCGCGCCGATGCCGGTTTTCTCCACCTGGAACCGGTCGGGCAGCTGGAACTGGGTGGCGACTGCGGCGGCAATGGCCGCGCCGGTGGGGGTGACAAGCTCCCCTTCCGTGTCCCCGATGTGGAGGGGCAGGCCGTAAGCCTGGACGATGGCCAGCGTCGCCGGCACCGGCACGGGAATGACCCCGTGCTGACAGCGGATGGACCCCCGTCCCTCGTTCAGGCGGGGCAGGATGACCCGTTCGATGTCCAGATTGTCGAAGCAGACCGCCGCCGCCACGATGTCCACAATGGAGTCCACCGCGCCCACCTCATGGAAGTGGACCTCCTCCACCGGTACGCCGTGGGCCTTGGCCTCGGCCTGGGCCAGAATGGTGAAGATGCGCTCCGCCAGCGCCATCGCCCGGGGCGTCAGGTCCCCGTGGCGGATGATGTGCAAAATCTCCGGCAGGTTCCGGTGAGGATGTTCGTGGTGGTGTTCTTCGTGGTCGTGGGAGTGGTCATGCTCGTGGTCGTACTCCCCGTGGCCGTAGAGGTACTCCATGTCGTGGTCGTGGTTCTCGTGGGCCTCGTCCAGCAACACGGCGAAGTCGCAGGCGGCCAGCCCGGATTTGTGTACCCGGCTGATGCGCAGCTGATAACCCGTCAGCGGCAGACTGTTCAGGGCCTGGTACAGCACCGTCACGTCCGCGCCCAAGTCCAGCAGTGCGGCCACGGTCATGTCGCCGCTGATGCCGGTGGAGCAGTCCAGATAGAGTGTTTTTCCCATACGAACCTCAGACCTCCAGCTGCCTGGCCACGGCCTTGAGCTGGTCCACGATATGGATGTGCTGGGGGCAGTGCCGCTCGCACTGGCGGCAGGCGATACAGTCCGACGCCTTGCCCTTGCCCTGCTCCTGCTGGAAGTCGCGATACTTGGACAGGGTGTCGTCGCTGGGGCGGCCCTCCTTCAGGCTCTGGTTGTAGAGGGCGAAGTAGTCGGGGATGGCAATTTGCTTGGGGCAGCCCTCTGTGCAGTAGCGGCAGGCGGTACAGGGCACCTGCATGTCCTCCTGGATGATTTTCGTCACCTGGCGGAGCATGGCGGTCTCGTCGGCGGTCAGGGGCTGGAAATCCCTCATATAGCTGGTGTTGTCCATCATCTGGCCCAGGTCGGACATGCCCGAGAGCACCATAAACACGTTCTCCTGGCTGGCGGCGTAACGCACCGCCCAGGACGCCACGCTCATGTCCGGCTCCGCGGCCTTCATCAGGGCCTCCGCCGCAGCGGGGACCTTGGCCAGAGTGCCGCCCTTCACAGGCTCCATGACCACGATGGGCTTGCCGTGGCGTACACAGACCTCCTGGCACCGCCGGGACTGCACAGAGACGCTGTCCCAGTCCAGATAGTTGAGCTGGAGCTGAACGAACTCCACCTCCGGGTGCTCCGTGAGGATTTGATCCAGCAGCTCGGCGCTGTCGTGGAAGGAGAAGCCCATCTTGCGCACTTTGCCCTCTTTTTTCATCTGAGAGACAAAGCCAAAGCTGTCCAGCCGCTGAGCGATGGCGTAGTTCTCCTGGTTCAGGCAGTGGAGCAGATAGTAGTCGAAGTAGTCTACCCCCAGTTTGTCCATTTGCTCGTTGAAGATACGGGGCTGGTCCTCCGGCTCTTTCAGCATCATGGTGGGCAGCTTGGTGGCGATGGTGTAGCTGTCCCTGGGGTGCCGCTCCACCAGCGCCTTGCGGAGAATTTTCTCGCTGGCGTAGTTGTGGTACATATAGGCGGTGTCAACATAAGTAAAGCCCTGCTCCAGGAAGGAGTCCACCATCTGGCAGACCTGCTCCATATCCACCGCCGTCTGGTCTGCGGCGTCGGTCAGGGGGAGGCGCATTGCGCCGAAGCCTAATTTTTTCATAACAGATTCTCCTTTTGCGTATCCAGCCATAGTGTGGGCTGCGCGCTTGTTCCTTTTTATAGTGTAGCACATTGGGGCGGGGGCGCGTCAAGTCCTTTTGGTGGAAAAGTGGGCGTTTGGGGACGTGACCCAAAACGTCAAGCCGGGAACCGCGCTTTTCGCGCAATTCCCGGCCCGTCCCCGTCACAAAATAATACAGATCAGCCCGCCGCTGCCCTCGTTGATGATGCGCTCCAGCGTCTCCCGGAGCTTTTTCCGGGCGTCCTCCGGCATACGGGTCAGCTTGCCCTGCAAGTCCTCGTTGACCAGCTCGTGGAAGGACTTGCCGAAGATGTTGGACTCCCAAATCTTCCTGGTGTCCCCCTCGAACTCCTGGAGCAGGTAGTTGATCATCTCCTCCGACTGCTTCTCGCTGCCCACGATGGGAGAGATCACCGTCTCAATGTCCGCCCGGAGCATGTGGATGGAGGGGGCGCTGGCCCGGAGGCGCACCCCGTAGCGGCCCCCCTGTTTTACGATTTCCGGCTCCTCCAGGGTCAGCTCATCGATGGAGGGGATGACGATGCCGTAGCCCTCCTCCCGCACGTCGGCCAGGGCCTGAGCCACCTTGTCGTATTCCCCTTTCACGTGGGCCAGAGAGGTCAGCAGCGCCAGCAGGTCGCCGTCGTCCTTCACCTGGAAGCCCGACTGCTCGCTGAGGGTGGCGTAGAACAAACTCCTTGGAATTTCCAGCGTGGCCTGGGCCACGCCGGTGCCCAAACTGATGGCGGTCAGCTCCGCCCGGCTGATGGAATCGCACTGACCCATGGCGGCGGTCACGTCTCTGGCCTCCCGGATGCGGTGGATGTGTCCGGCGGTCTCCCGGATGACGGCGTACAGCTCCTCTTTGATGGGATGGCCGTAGGGCAGCGCGTCCACCCAGCTGGGCAGGTACAGGTCCATCTCCTTCAGGGGGAACTCGTACAGCACCGCCCGGATGATGCCGCTGACGTCCTCCTCGTCCAGGGTCAGGCAGTTCACCGGGAGACAGGTGACGCCGTACCGTGCGGCGATGTCCCGGCCCAGGGCCACTGTCTGGGGGTCTGCGGGGTCGTCGGCGTTCAGCAGCACCAGAAAGGGCTTGCCCAGGGCCTGTAGCTCCCGAATGACCCGCTCCTCCGGCTCCTGGTAGTCCTCCCGGGGGATACCCGCCACGGTGCCGTCGGTGGTCACAACGATGCCGATGGTGGAGTGTTCCGCGATGACCTTCCGGGTCCCCACTTCCGCCGCCTCGGTCATGGGAATTTCGTGGTCGAACCAGGGGGTGGTGACCATCCGCGGCGCGTCGTCCTCGGTCTGGCCCACCGCCCCGTTGACCAGATAGCCCACGCTGTCGATGAGCCGGACGGAGAAGCTTGCGCCCCCCTCCAGCTCCACCTGTACCGCCTCCTCCGGCACGAACTTGGGCTCGGCGGTCATGATGGTCCTGCCGGAGCCGCTCTGGGGCAGTTCGTCCCTGGCCCGCTCCCGGCGGTAGACGTTGTCGATGTTGGGGATGACCAGCGTCTCCATAAACCGTTTGATGAAGGTGGATTTGCCGGTGCGGACCGGCCCCACCACCCCGATGTAGATGTCCCCGTTTGTCCGCTGGGCGATGTCCTCGTAAAGCTGCCTCTCCACTGCCGTTCCTCCTCTCACCGTTTCCGGGGGATGAGCAGCATCTGCCCCGGCGAAGCCGGTCCCCCTTCCAGGCCGTTGGCCTGTTCGATCTCCGCCTGGGTGGTCAGGTACGTTTTGGCGATCTCCCACAGGGTCTCCCCCTGGGCCATCTGCCGCAGCACGATGGAGGGCTGACCCTCCTGGTCCAGCGGCTGGTCGGTGTTCAGGGCAAAGGCGGACAGGCCGAACACCCGGCTCTGCCGCAGCAGGAGCAGCTGAAAGTCCACCCCCAGCCGCACCTCCACGCCCCCGGGTGCGGCGGAGGCGTCCACCTCCGGCAGGTTGCAGCCCGCCACACAGAGGGTATCCGCCTCCCGCTCCACCGGACACTTCACCGCCACCTGCCGGAGGGCCTGGGCGAAGCCGCCCTCCTCCGTCTGGTAAAGCACCGCCAGCCGCAGCTCGGCGGTCAGCTCTTTTCCGCTGGCAATGACCTGGCTGACATAGGCCCGCACATCGCAGATGCCCTGGGGCAGGGCCGCCGTCTCGATGACTTCCCGCACTGTCTGCCGCCGAAGCCCCCGCTCCACCAGCTGGGGGATGGAATAAGTCTCAAACTCCGGCGCTCCTGCGTGGCGGATGCTGTAGGCGTCGGTGACAACGGACAGCTTGCGGTTTTCCCGCACCACGATTTGGGCCAGCAGCTCCAGCTCCACGGAGAGGCCCCGTCCCTCCCCGTCCAGGGGGTAGATTTCGCTGCCCGTGACCACACAGTCCACCTGAAAGTCCGCGTCCTCCGCCACCGGCCCCACGTCCGCGATTTGGGAGAAGGGCAGTTCAAAGTCCACTGTGCAAAGCTGTCCCTCCGGGCTGAGGTAGAGCAGCTGAATGGCTGTCCCCCCTTTGAACACCAGCTTGCCGCCCAGCAGACGGCTCTCGGTGCAAAACGGGTGGCACCGCGCCCGCAGAAGCTCCTCCATTGGGGGCTTGCTGCCGGGGATTTGCACCTCGTCGGCATAGGGGAACACCTTTTCTCCCACGTGGACGGCGAAGGTTCCACTGTAGGATTCCGTCCGGGCCTCGATGCCCAACGTCTCCCGGTCCTCTACGCCGGTGCAGCAGCGCAGAAGTGTCGGCTCGTAGGCGGTCAGGTCAAAGGACAGTCCCACCCGGATGAGGATTTTCCGGGGGTTGACGGCCCTCGTCTCCGCCAGCGTGACCCGGGGCAGCAGGACGCACCGGCTCTGCCCGGTGACGCCCTCCAAATCGGCGGTGAACTGGATGGGCAGCTCCGCCCGGAGCTGCCGCAGCCCCTGTTCTCCCTCCGGTCGGTAAAGCACGCTGCACGGCACCGCGCCGTGGAGGGTGACGCAGCCCTCGGCGCACTCCTTCCCCCGGAGCCGGACGGCAGCGTCGGTGTCCACGATCTCCACGATGTCCGGGCAGGCGTCCGGCACGATCATCTCCAGCGTCTCCTCCCGCGTCAGGGCGGTGTGCAGCGCCAGCGCGAAGCAGGGTATCTCGTCCTGAATGAGCGTTACGTTCAAAAGCGACCTCTCCTTCCTGCCCGGCGGAGAGGCTCCTGCCGGACATGGTTCTGTGACAGACTATGAGGCGAGGCCCGGTTCTATGCCTTATCGAATGTGAAAGATGGCCTTGAGCAGCCCGGCCAGCGCCCTGGGCGCGCGGACAATGACGATTTTCACGAAATTACCCCCTTTTTTGCTATAAACCTCGACCAAACGAAAAGCACTATCCCCTCTTGCCGCCCCTGAAAGGGGAGGGGGACCATGCGAAGCATGGTGGAGGGGTTTTACCCCCTTTACCCCTTCAAAAAGGTGCAGCCCAGCAAAATCAGCGTCAGCCCGGAGACGAACAGGATGACCCCCACCGGCAGCACCATGGCCAGCCAGATGCCGATGCCCACGGAAATCAGGCAGATGCCGCCGCTTCTACAGCGAAAATGGCCCAAAAAGACCGCCTCCCTTCGCGCTGAGCAGGTTTAGAGTGGTTCCTCTATGGCTCAGTATACGTTGGGAGGCGGCGAAATGTGCCTGTGGTTTTTGCTGTCGTATGGTAGGGGCGGCTCTTGGCCGCCCGCAGGGTTCATTATTCTTTTCGGGCGGCGGAGCGCCGCCCCTACAGGCGCATGGCTAACGGCTAATAGCTCTATCACTTCGTTTTCACGGATTTTTTGCTGCTCCAGGCCCCGTAGTAGGTGGTCCCCGCGCTGGTCTTGTAGTAGGCCCGGACCCGAACATAATACTTCTTCTTGGATTTCAGACCGCTGATGGTCTTGGAGCTTTTGCTCTTGCCGGAGACGGTGACGGTCTTGTAGGTCTTAAAGCTGCTGGAAGTGGAGTATTGGATTTGATAGCCGGAGCCGGTGGTGGTTTTCCACTTGACGGTGAATTTCTTCTTGCCCTTCGTCAGGGAGGAAAGCGTCACCTTTTTGGGGACCACCTTGATTTTGATTTTCTTGGTGGTCTTGGAATAGCGGGCGTTCTGGGCGGCTGTGACGGTGATGTAGGTGACGCCCAGTCCCTTGATGGTAACTTTGCCCGCGCTGGACACGGTAGCCACGGAGGTCTTGCTGCTGGAGTAGGTCAGCTTGCCGCCGTACTGGGAGACGTTCGCCGCCTGTAGGTAAATGGCGCTGCTGCCCAGGGCCACGCTGTAGCTGGTCTTGCTGACAGAGATGGTCTGGCCGGAGCGGATGTAGAAGGTGGCAGTGACCGCTCCGCTGTAGTTGCCCACCCCTGCGGCGGTGGCGGTGGCCTGGCCCCGGTTGATGTTGTTGTTGACGTAGAGGGTGTAGCCGCTGGAGGGAACGCTGAGGCTGCCCACCTTGAGGGAGGACACGGTAGGCGTCACCGCCGAGCCGGTGTAGGTCAGGGAGGTGCTTTTCAGCTTGAGGGTGGCGTTTGTCAGGCTCAGCCGCTCTACCACCACCCGGATGGTCTTTGTCTCGGTGGTGCTGAGGGCCGTGACCGTGGTTTCAGCCTCGTCAGAAGCGCCGGAGGTGGTTTCCTCCTGGGCCTCGGTCGCTGCGTCCGCTTCTTCGGTCTGAGTTGTCACCGTTTCCCCGGCTTCGGCTGCTGCCTGTGGAGCATCCTCCGCATCAGCATCCGTGTCCTCGGCCTCTGCCGCTGCGGTTTCTTCGGCCTCCGTCCCGGTTTCTTCCACCGCTTCCGCCTCCACCGTTTCGGCGGCGGAGCTGTCGCCCTCGGTTTCGTCGGCGGGGTCAGTGATGGTCTCCGGTTCCGTTTCCTCTTCCGTCCCGGTGGATTCTTCGGTGTCCTCTGTTTCAGCGGCGCTGGAATCCGCCGTCTCGTCCTCCTGGACGGCGCTGGCGGAGACGGTGGCGACCACCGCCGTCACATCTGTCACGCCTGCGCCGTTGATGGCCGTCGCGCCGTCCTGGGTGACGGTGAGCACGGAATCGCTCAGCGCCTGGTAACTGGTGGGGCTGAGGGCGGTCTTGTTGTCCAGGTCGAAGGCGTCGTCGCCGTAGGTGACAACGATGACCTCGTCCGGGTCTGTACCCGACACCGTCACCTTGCAGGTGGCCGTCACGTCGCCTCTGGAGGAGGAGGCCGTGATGGTAGCCGTGCCGCTCTGGACGGCGGTGACGGCGCCGCTGTCGTCCACATAGGCCACGCTGCTGTCGCTGGAGGACCAACAGACGGGGTCAGACGTGTCGGAGGGCGTCGCCGTGGCGGTCAGGGAGAGGGTATCCCCCGGCGAGAGGGACGCTTTGGTCTTGTTCAGGGACAGGGCGGTGATGGCGGTGTCGTCGTCCACCTCCACGCAAAGCTCCAGCTCGGAATACCAGAAATCCAAATCTACGTTGCCGGAGATCCCCTTGACGGAGCCGGTGGAGGAATACTGCCAGTATGTATACCCGCTGACGCTGTAACTGGAGTCGCTGGCCGTCTTGTTGTACCGGGCCACCCACAGCTTGTACCCCTTGTTGAGGATGGTAGTGGGGTTGTACTTGGCCCCGCTGCCGCTGAACGTGGAGACGCTGTTGTAGACACAGGCGTCGTAGCCCCCGGCTTCGATGGCGGCGCAGAAGGCCAGAGCGATGTTGGTACACTGGGTCTTGGTGAAGCTGGAGAACTTGAAGCGTCCGCCCGCGTCCTCCGCGTCGAAGGCCACGGGCAGGTCCAGACTGTAGCCGCTGAGCAGCTTGAGCACATAGGCGGCCTCTTTCTTGGCCTCGGAGGTGGATTTGGCCTGGGAGAAGTAGTACACGCCCACTTTAATGCCGTACTTCTGGGCGTTTTTCAGGTTGGTCTCAAACTGCGGGTCCTCGTTCAGCGTAAAGCTGCTGGAGGAGGTGTAGCCGCAGCGGATGAACACAAAGTCGATGCCCGCCGCCGCCACCTTGGACCAGTTGATGGTCCCCTGCCACTTGGAAACGTCGATGCCGTCGTAGATGGAATAGCCGCTGCTGTACTCGCTGGCGTGGGTGTAGGCTTCCGCCAGCGGCGCGGCGGTCCCCACCAGCAGGGCGGCGGTCAGGACCAGGGACAGCAATTTTTGAAAAGTACGGGGAAGGGATCGCTTCATGGGGTTGCTCCTTTTGCATTTTCACGGTTGGCGCTGTGGATCGCTGCGCACCAGCAGGGCGCAGCCCTCCTGGACGGTGATCTCCGCCGTCTGGCCCGGCAAAATCTCGTTGCTGACGGCCAGGGTCGCGTCCCGGCGGAGGGTGGCGTCAGTGATTTGGTACTTGACGCCCCGCAGGGTCACGCCCCGCATCGTCCGGTCCAGGGGGATGATACCAATATAGCAAAAAGGTGGAGTATTTGCAATGGTAATCCTTCCCGGTGACAGATAGCGAATCTCGTTGCGCTCGTCCAGCAGCAGGCCCTCCGCCCCGGCCTCGTGAATTTGTTCCAGCAGGAAACAGTTGGCCAGGTAGTGGTCGGCCCGGCCCCCGGAGCAGCCGCACAGCAGCAGCCGCCGATAGCCCATGCGCAGGGCCTGGTGGACCGCCACCTCCAGGTCGGTGAAGTCCTTCTCGATGGGCAGGGTAATGGAGGGCAGGCCCTCCGGTTTGCCGCCGGAGTCCCCGTCCCCCACGTACCAGTTTGGCTCCAGCCCGGCCAGCGGGGCGCTGCTCCGCCCGCCGTCGGCGCAGATGACGAAGTCGTCCTCCCCCCGGTAGGGGGCTAAGTAGTCCCAGCTGGCGCAGGGGGCCGCGCCGATGATGATGGCCTGTTTTTCTCCCACAGTTTGTTCTCCTTTTTGAGTTCTTCGGTGGTCCACTTGAATCATCTTTGAAACACACTTGCGCCGCCAGACAACAGTTCTATGAGCAACATCTCTACTCTGCTGTGCAAATAGGGGGATGAATTTTTCTGTTATCGTGTGTAGGGGCGGGGCAGCCGGGCCCGGGGGGGGGGGGGGGATAGACCACGGGGCGCCCGGCGGGGCGGGTAGGGGTAGGGGGGGGGCGTGAGAGGGGAAAAAGATAG
>JAJBVG010000059.1:23062-33747 GCA_020859945.1 Clostridiales bacterium
GCCCTTGGCCGCCCGGGGTCAGCAGGTGGTTCCCGCGGGCGGCCAAGGGCCGCCCCTACAGGCATGTGGAAACAATTTCGAGTCAAATTGTTTTAGCTGATTCAAAGGGATAACCAGTTTTGCTGTTCGCTTGGCGGCGCCTGGCCTTTTTTTGCGCTTTGCTTATGGTATGCAGCACCTGACTAAAAGCTCATTTCTTCTCCCACGGCTTATACTCCTTTGCCACCTGATACAGCCGGAGGTAGCTGTCGTAGCGGCTCCGGCAAATTTCCCCCTCTTTCAGGGCCTGGCGGACGGCGCAGCCCTTCTCCTTGGTGTGGGAACAGCCCACATAGCGGCACTGGCCCAGGTAGGGGCGGAACTCCCGGAAGGCGTCCGCCAGCTGCTCCTTGTCCAGCAGCTCCGGGGTCTCGGTGTCGAAGGAGGAGAACCCCGGCGTATCCGCGACGATGGCCCCCTCCCCCAGGCGAAACAGCTCCACATGGCGGGTGGTGTGGCGGCCCCGGCCCAGCTTTTCGCTGACCTCCCCAGTGGGAATTTTCGCGGTGGGGTCCAGGGCGTTGAGCAGGCTGGACTTGCCCACGCCGGAGTTGCCGGTAAACACGCTGACCTTGCCGGTCAGAATCTCCCGCAGCTCCTCTACCCCCTGGCCGGTGGCGGCGCTGACCTGGAAGGTGGGATAGCCCACCGCCCGGTAGACGTCCGCCAGCGCGTTGCCGTCGGCCAGGTCGCACTTGTTGACCACCACCACCGGCTCACAGTGCTTTCCCTCCGCCAGCGCCGCCACCCGGTCCACCAGGAAGGGGTCGGTGACGGGGATGGCCTCTGACGCAATGAGGATGATTTGGTCCATATTGGCCACAGCAGGCCGCTGAAAGGCGTTCTTCCGGGGCAAAATCTCGTCCAGGCGGCCCACCCCGGCCTCGGTGGGGGTGATGGACACCCGGTCCCCCACCAGCGGGGATTCTTTGGTGTAGCGGAACTTGCCCCGGGCGCGGCAGCGGATCTCTTCGCCGCCGCAGTCCACATCGTAAAAGCCGCTGAGGGCGCGAATGATGATACCCGTCATTGGACCGTATACTCCGAATAGCTGCTGCCGTCCACCAGCACCTCCAGCGACTCGATGGTGCCCTTGTACTCCACGGAGACCTGGCTCTGGTCGGCGGGGACGGTGGCGGAGTAGTAGTTGATGCCGTTCACCCGGACGGAGACGGTGGAGGCTTCCGTTCGGCCGGAGGGCATGGTCACCACAATGGTGTGGACCTCGTCCTCGTCCTCTTCTTCCTCATCGTCGTCGGTGTGATTCGTGTTGTCACTGTTGTTGCCGCCGGTCTCTGTCTCCTGTCCGCCGGTTTCGGTTTCCACTTCTTCCTCCTCCGGCTGCTCTTCATCCTCCGGCTGGGGACCGGAGCTGATTTGCAGGTTCACCGCGGTTCCCAACTCCACCTCCGCACCGGATTTGACGCTCTGGAACACCACGGTCCCCGCCGTCTCGCTGCTGGTGACGGTGGTGACGCTGCCGGTGGTCAATCCCAGCTCTGAGATGGTCTCTTTGGCCTTGTTCTCCGTCATGCCGTAGAGGGAGACCATGGTGACGGTGGTAATCTTCTCCCCCCGGCTGTAGGTCAGGGTGACGGTTTGCCCCTCGGTCAGGGTGGTCCCCGCCGCCGGGTCGGTGGAGATGATGAGGCCCTCATCGTAATCCGAAGAATATTGGGGGTTGTACTTCACGGTGACGTGGTAATCCTCGCTGAGGGTGGAGGCCCATTCGGAATACTCCTGGCCCACGATGTTGGGCATGATCAGCTCGGTCTCCTCCTCCGGCTCGGCGCAGAGCACCACCGTAATTTCCGTCACGTCCCCCTTGGTGGAGGTGCCGCTCTCCGGGTCCTGGGAGACGATCTCCCCCACGTCATAGGTGGCGTCGTAGACCGTCTCCTCGCTGATGGTGACGGTGAAGTGGCCGTTCAGGTCGTCGGTGGTGAAGATATACTCCTCGGCCTCGGTGTAGGTCATGCCCCGCAGGTCGGGGACGGTGTAGACCTCGCCGGAATCGAAGATGCCGGCGAACAGCGTGGCCCACAGCATACGGAAAATCAGGAAAATCACCAGCAAAATGGCCAGGATCACCCCGCCGATGATGAACGCGGTGCGTTTTCCGCCGCCGGTCTCCTCCTCGTCCTCTTCCTCATCCTCTTCTGTGGAGTCGTTCTTAACCTCCACCTCTTCCGGCTGGTAGGGCGTGACTGTGGGGACCTCGGTGAGCATCCAAAGGTCCTGGTAGTCAAAGACGATGTCGGGATTTTTGCGGAAGGCTTCCAGGTCGCTGAGCATGGCCTCCGCGTTCGGGTAGCGCAGCTCCCGGTCCTGGGCCATGGCCTTCATGATGATTTGCTCCATGCCTTTGGGAATTTCCGGGTTCAGCTCCCGGGGGGCCAAGGGGATGGAGTTGATGTGCTGGACCGCCACCGCCACGGGGGTATCCCCCTCATAGGGCAGGCGGCCTGTGAGCATTTCATAGAGCACCACACCGGCGGAATAGATATCGCTGCGGGCGTCTACCTCGCTGCCCTTGGCCTGCTCCGGGGAGATATAGTGGACGCTGCCCAGGGTCTCTTTCGTCATGGTGCGCTGAGAGTCGGCGATGCGGGCGATGCCGAAGTCCGCCACCTTGACGCTGCCGTCCCGGAGGACCATGATGTTCTGGGGCTTGATGTCCCGGTGGACGATGCCCCGGCTGTGGGCGTGGCCCAGGGCCTGCAAGATCTGGGTGCTGAAATGCAGGGCCTCCCGCCAGTTCAGCACGCCGCCCCGCTTTTTGATATACTGCTTGAGGGTGATGCCCTCCACCAGTTCCATGACGAAGTAGTCGATGTCCCCGTCCTGGTTCACGTCAAAGACGTTGACGATGTTGGGGTGGTTCATCATGCCCACGGCCTTGCTCTCGTCGTGGAAACGGCTGCGGATCTCCGGGTCAGCGGCCAACTCCGGCTTGAGGATCTTGACGGCCACCAGCCGGTTGAGCCGGTGGCATTTGGCCTTGTAGACCACCGCCATGCCGCCCACGCCCAGCACGTCCAGTATTTCGTATCGGTCGTTCAGCATTTTTCCTATGTACTGATCCATCGTACAAGCTCCCCTTTGTTCAGCCGTCTGCGGCCAGAATCACGGCAGTGACGTTGTCCGGCGCGCCCCGCTCCAGCGCCAGCTGCAACAGCCGGTCACAGCAGTCCCGCAGGTCGCCGCTGCCCGCGATTTGGGCCAGTTCTTCCTTCGTTACCTCGTTGCTCAGTCCGTCGGAACACAGCAGCAACCGGTCCCCCGGCTGGAGTTCCTCCCGATAGAGGTCGCCCCGCACCTGGGATTCGGTGCCCAGGGCGCGGGTGATGATGTTGCGGTTGGGGTGGTTTTGGGCCTCCTCCTCAGTGATCTGGCCCGCGGCCACCAGCTGGGCCACCAGGGAGTGGTCCCGGGTCACCTGCCAGATCTCGCCGCCGGAGAGGTGGTAACACCGGCTGTCCCCGATGTTGAGGATGTGAGCCTCATCCGCCTTTGCAAACGCCGCCACCAGCGTGGTGCCCATGCCCCGGCAGTTGATGTCCTGCGTCGCCCGGTGGTAGACCGCGTCGTTGGCCACCGCCGCCGCCAGGGTCAGCCGCTCCTCCGGCGTTCCCACTCCGGCGCTGAGCGCCTGTACGAAGCGCTGGGCCGCCATCGCGCTGGCCACGTTGCCGGAGAGCGCTCCGCCCATGCCATCGCAGACCACGGCAAACGCCAGCGTCCCGTTGGTCCACTTGTAAAAGGCGTCTTGGTTCTGCCGGCGCACCTTGCCCCGGTCAGTGATGCCCCATATGTCCATAACACTCACCCTCTCTGCATGATTTTAATGGTTTCGATTTGATTGTGCCCCGCCCATGGCCTTGCGCCGCAGCTGGCCGCAGGAGGCGTCGATGTCCCCGCCCAGCTTCCGCCGGACGGTGCAGGTGACGCCGTGGCCCTCCAGCCGCTTCTGGAAAGCGGCCACCCGGCGGCTGGGTTTCAGGGGGCTTTCGTCCACGTTATTGAGCGGTATCAGGTTCACATGTGCGCCCTGCCCCTTGAGCAGCGCGGCCAGCCGGTCAGCCTGCCAGTCGCTGTCGTTGACGCCGTCCACCATGGCGTACTCGTAGGAAATGCGCCGCCCGGTCTTGTCGAAGTACCGGCGGCAGCTCTCCATCAGACGGTCCACGCCTACGGCCCGGTTCACCGGCATCAGCCGGGAGCGGGTGGCGTCGTCGGGGGCGTGGAGGGAGACGGAGAGGGTCAGCTGCAACTGCTCGTCCGCCAGCCGATCGATTTTCTCCACCAGCCCACAGGTGGAGAGGGAGATGTGCCGCATCCCGATGTTCAGCCCGTCCGGGTCGTTGACGAGAGAAAGAAACCGCATGACGTTGTCGTAGTTGTCCAGGGGCTCACCAATGCCCATCATGACGATGTTGGAGATGGGCAGGCCGGAGTCCTTCTGGGTGAAGATGACCTGGTCGAGGATCTCCGCCGGAGTGAGCCGCCGCACCAGCCCGCCCAGGGTGGAGGCACAGAAGGCGCAGCCCATCAGACACCCCACCTCGGAGGACACACAGATAGTATTGCCATGTTTGTAGCGCATCAATACCGATTCCACACAGTTTCCGTCGGAAAGCTCCCACAAATATTTGATGGTGCCGTCCAGCTTCGAGACCTGCTTCCGGGCCGCCTGGGGAACCGTCAGGGTGCAGGTCGCTTTTAGCTGCTCCCGGAGGGCCTTGGGGAGGTTGCTCATTTCGTCGAAGCTCTCCACCCCCCGGTGAAGCCACTGGAACACCTGCTTTTCCCGGAACCGGGGCTGTCCCAGCTGGGCGAGAAAGGCGGCCAGCTCCGGGCGGCTCATGGATTTGATGTCAGTCATGTTCTCTCCTCAGCTTTGCCATAAAAAACCCGTCTGTGCTGTGGATGTGGGGCCAGAGGGTGGTCATGCCCTCCGGCACGTCTCCCACCGGGCCGGGCAGACAGAACGGCTCCAGCCGAAACGCCGGATGTGTGTTCAAAAACCCTTCCACCACGTCCCGGTTCTCCCGGCGCAGGACGGTGCAGGTGGCGTAGAGCAGCGTCCCGCCGGGTTTTACGTACCGGGAAACGTTGTCCAGAATGGCCCGCTGCACGTCGGGCAAGTCTCCCAGAGAGTTGGGGTTTTTGTACCGGATGTCGGGCTTTTTGCGGATGATGCCCAGCCCGGAGCAGGGCACGTCGGCCAGCACCAGGTCGTACCCCGCCTCGCAGTCCTCGTAGAACGCCTTGCCGTTGCGCACCTCCGCCGTCAGGATGGAGATGCCCAGCCGTTTGGCTCCGTCCCGGATGAGCCGCACCTTTTTGGGCTGGATGTCGCAGGAGAAAATCTCCCCCTTGTTTTGCATCTGCACGGCGGCGGCGAAGCTCTTGCCCCCCGGCGCGGCGCAGGCGTCCAGCACCCGGTCCCCCGGCTGGGGGTCCGCCGCCAGCACCGCCAGCTTTGCGGCGGCGTCCTGCACGGTGAAGTCTCCCGCCCGGAACTGGGGCAGTTCTTCCAAATCGCCGGTGCCGGTCAGCTCCAGACAGTCCGGCAGCCAGGGGTGCAGCCGCACCCCCACGCCCCGCTCTGCCAGGGCGTTTGCCAGGTCCTGGGTGGTGGTGCGCAGGGTGTTCACCTGGACGGTGGTGGGGGGCTGGCTGTTGTCCGCCGCCAGCAGGGGTTCCACGTCCCCGCCCGGCAGCTCCGCGGCAAAGGCGTTCACCAGCCACTGGGGGTGGCTGTATTGAACGGAGAGAGAGGGGGCCTGGGGCCAGTCTCCCTCCCGACGACAAAAGGCCCGCAAAATCCCGTTGGTCAGGCGAGGGGAGTTGGGATTGCGGCTGCTCCGCTTCACCAGCTCCACCGACTCGTTGACCGCCGCCCGCTCCGGCACCCGGTCCATCAGGGCGATTTGGTACAGGCCCATCCGCAGCGCGGTCAAGACAACGCTCTCCAGCTTTTCCACCGGCACACGGGAAAAGCAGGAGATCCAGTAGTCCAGCAGCAGCTGGTTCTGCTGGACGCCGTAGCAAATGCGGCTGCAAAGGGCGCTGTCCCGTGGGGAGAGGCCACCCGTGCGGATGGCGCTTTTCAGGGCGCTGTCCGACCAAGCGCCGCTCTTGGCCCGCTCCAGCACGTAAAAGGCGGTCTCCCGCGCGCTTTTCGGCTGGCTGCTCATGGGCGGAGACCCTCTCCGCCGGTCAAATCAGAAAATCGGTTCACAGCTTGTGTCCTCTCAGGAAATCGGCGGCCTTCATCCGCTTTTTGCCAGGGGCCTGCAACTCCGTGATGCAGAGCACCGTTCCGCCGCCGCAGGCAAACCGGATGCCGCCCTTGTCGCCGCCCAGCAGCGCGCCGGGGACGGCCTGCGTAGTCTCGTTTGCGACGGCAGAGGCGTACGCTTTGAAGTTCTTTCCCTCTAACTCAAAAGTGGCGGCAGGCCAGGGCACCAGGCCCCGAATTTGGTTGTGGATTTCCTCTGCCGTCCGGTTCCAGTCGATGGGGCTTAGCTCCCGGCTGAGCATGGGGGCGTAGGTGTGCTGGGCCTCGTCCTGGGGAACGCGCCCGGCGGCGCCGCCCGCGATGTCTTTCACAGTTTGGGACAGCAGCTCCGCCCCTAGCTCCGCCAGACGGGTGTAGAGGGCGGCGGCGTCCTCCTCCGGCCCGATGGGGGTGGCGCTTTGGGCGATGATGTCCCCCGCGTCCAGGGCGTGGGCCATATACATGATGGTGACGCCGGTCTCCTTCTCCCCGTTGAGGATGGCCCAGTTGATGGGGGCCGCGCCCCGGTACTTGGGCAGCAGGGAGGAGTGGACGTTGATGCAGCCGTATTTGGGCAGCGCCAGCACCGCGTCAGGCAGCAGCTTGCCATAGGCGGCGACCACGATTAAATCCGGCTCCAGCGCGGCCAGCTCCTCCAACACCCCCTCGTCCCGGAGGGAGCGGGGTTGAATGACCGGCACGTTCGCCGCTAGCGCCGCCACCTTGACCGGGCTGGGGGTCAGCTTCATGCCCCGGTTTTTGGGCTTGTCCGGGTTGGTGTAGACGGCGGCCAACTGGTGGCCGTCGGCCAGCAGCCGGTTCAGCGACGGAACCGCGAAGTCCGGGGTGCCCATAAAGACGATTTTCATTGCTCTTTCTGCTCCTCAGCCTCTTTTTCGGCCTCCATCTCGTCCAGCTCCTCGCTGGTGTAGAGCCGGTCACACAGCTCGTCGAACATGTGGCCGTCCAGGTGGTCAATTTCGTGGCAGAAGCACCGGGCGGTCAGCTCGGTGTCCTCCACCTCAAACCACTCGCCGTTGCGGTCCTGGGCTTTGACCCGCACCGTCATGGGGCGGGTGACTTCCCCGTACATGCCCGGCAGGGAGAGACAGCCCTCATAGCCGGTCTGCTCCCCGGAAATGGAGATAATTTCCGGGTTCACCAGCTCGATGATCTCCTCTTTGGCGTTCATCACCACCACCATCCGGCGGCAAATGCCAATTTGCGGCGCGGCCAGGCCCACCCCGCCGGACTCCAGCAGGGTCTCCCGCAGGTCGTCCAGCATCCGGCCCAGCTTTTTGTCGAACCGGGTGACGGGGTGGCACTTTTTGCTCAAGATGGGGTCGCCTTTTTCTACAATATCACGAATCATGGTATTTTATCCTTTCTTCTTCTACTTTAGCGCAGCAGTTATTTAACAGGTTCATCATACGCCTGTAGGGGCGGCCCTTGGCCGCCCGCGTCCAGAGAGTGGTTTTCCGGGCGGCCACGGGCCGCCCCTACACATACAGTCATAAAAGCAAAAGCGAGTGCATAACTGGCCAACAACTGTCTCACTCCACCGGATTTCGTTCCACAGAGACGCCGATGCCCTTGTTGAACCTGTCCTGTTGGAACGCTTTCAGCAGAACGGACAGCATCTCCCGTATTTTTTTGTGGTCCCTGCACACCACCGTCAGCCGGTAACGGTAGCGGCCCATCACCCGCAGCACCGGGGCCTCCGCCGGGCCGTAGAGGGAGAAGGGATGCTCCGCCATCGTCTCGCTGCCCTGCCAGGACTGGAGGGCGGTCCGCAGCCGGTAGGCGCTCTGCAAAACGTGGTGCTCCTGAATGCCGCTGACCGTCAGCTGGTACAGGTCCCGCACCGGCGGGGTCTGGTGGCTCTCCCGCAGTAAAATTTCGCTTTCGTAAAAAGCGTCGTAGTCCTGCCGGGCGGCGCAGGTGATGATGTCGTTTTTAGGGGTAAAGGTCTGAATAATGGCCCGACCTGCCCGGCTGCCCCGACCGGCCCGGCCCACCACCTGGGTCAGCAGGGAAAAGGTGCGTTCTCCCGCCCGGTAGCTGTTGACGTACAGGCCCTGGTCCGCGTCCAGCACCCCCACCAGGGTGACGTTCTCGAAGTCCAGCCCTTTGGCCACCATTTGGGTGCCCAGGAGGATGGGGATGTTTTCCTGCTGGAAACGGCTGAGAATGTCCGCGTGGTTGTGGGCGGCGGAGACGGAATCCGCGTCCATCCGCAGAACCTCCTTGCCGGGAAACGCCTTCTTCAGCTGCTCCTGCACCATTTGAACGCCCGCGTCCACAAGGGTCAGCTCACCGCCGCAGTTGGGGCAGGCGGGGGGCATCTCCTGGGAGTAGCCGCAGTAGTGGCACATCAGCCGGTGGTTGTCCTTGTGGTAGGTCAGCTTCACCGAGCAGTGAGGACACTCCGGCGTTGCGCCGCACTCGACGCAGACCACCATCCGGCTGGTGCCCCGGCGGTTCAGGAACAGCACCGTCTGCTCGCCCCGGTCCAGGTTTTTCTTCAGTTCCGAACGAAGGGGGCCGCTGAGACAGCTCAGGTTGCCGCCCCGCAGCTCGGGCCGCATGTCCACGATGTCCACCCGGGGCATGGACTGGGCGTTGAACCGGTTTTTCAGCCGGAACAGGTGATACACGCCCTTTTTTGCCAGATACATGCTCTCCACGCTGGGGGTGGCAGACCCCAGCACCAGCACCGCGCCGGATTGGGCGCTACGGTACTTGGCCACGTCTCTGGCGTGGTAGCGGGGGCTTTGCCCGGACTGGTAGCTGCCCTCCTGCTCCTCGTCCAGCACGATGAGGCCCAGATTTTCCAGCGGGGCGAACACCGCAGAGCGGGTGCCCACCACCACCTTGGCGTCGCCGTTTTTGGCCCGCTTCCACTCGTCATACCTGGCCCCGGCGGAGAGGGAGCTGTGCAAAATGGCCACCTGGCTGCCAAACTGGGCCTCGAACCGGTGGAGCAGCTGGGGGGTCAAGGCGATCTCCGGCACCAGCACCAGGGCGGTGCGGCCCTCTCCGATGACCTTGTGGATGAGCCGAATATACACCTGGGTCTTGCCGCTGCCGGTGACGCCGTAGAGCAGGGCGCAGGCGGGCTTGCCCCCGTCCAACAGGGCGGAGATGCCCTCATAGGCGGCCTGCTGTTCGTCGTTCAGCACCGGCGGCGCTGCCTGCGGCCCCTGGTTGGATTCGGGGCGGCGGTAGACCTCCCGTTTGTAGAGGGCTACAAGCCTCTTTTTTTCCAGGGCGCGGACGGTCTGGGCGGCGGTGCCGGTGAAATAGTGGATGTCCTTCAAAGAGGCGCTGCCCACCTGCCCCAGCAGCTGGAGCACCGAGCGCTGGGCCTTGGCCCCCTTGCTGATTTGGGACAAAGCCTCCTCCAGAGGGACGGTCAGGTAAGCCACCTGCTCGGTCTTGTCCCTCACGTTGCGGGAGATGTTGGAGGAGACGGTGATCAACTTCTTTTCCGTCAGGGCTTTCAGCGCCCCGGCGGGGCTTTTGTCCCCAAAGGCCCGGTAGAGCTGCTCCCGGGTGGCCTGTCCCCCCTGGCGGCGGATGGTCTCCAGCACCAGGGACTGGAGCGGCGCGTGTTTCGTCTGTTCTGCCGCGTCCTCCAGGGAAACCCCCTCCGCCAGAGAGAACGTATCGCGGGCGGCGTAGTACAGCCCGGCGGGGAGCATGGCCTTCGCCGCCGTGTAGACGGTGCAGAAGTACCGGTCCCGCATCCACATGGCCAGCTTGAGGGCCTCCGGGCTGAGGACGGGCTGCTCGTCCAGCAGCACCTGCACCGGCTTGATATTGGGGATGCGCTCTCCCTCCCACAGGGAGAGGATGACCCCCTCGGTGAGCCGGTTGCCCTGGGAAAAAGGGACCAGCACCCGCATCCCCGGCGCGGCGCGCTGGGCCATCTCCCGGGGAAACAGGTAGGTATAGGGCTTGTCAATGGCGTAGGTGGCGGCGGAGACCGCCACCCTTCCATAGTAAACCGACTCCAAATGGGTCCCTCCATGATAAAAGCTGTTAGCTCTTAGCTTTTAGCTATTAGCTGGCAACTGCTGGCTTTCAGGTGGTTCCTTTACACCAGCCGTGTCAACGCCCTCTCCACAGTCTAAAGGTGGCGGAGGGGGGTTGGGGCACAAGGCTGGGCAAAAGGGACAAACAAAGACAAGCGGCGGCGCACGCCGCCGCTTGCTTCTTTGAGAAAGAGAAAACAAAAGCGCTGTAAAGTGCTGCGGAAGCCCTCCGCAGGAGTTTTGTTGCGCAAGCAACAAAATAAATTGCAATCCGTGCTTTTAGCCGGGCGTGTACCGGCAAAAGCACACAGGGAGGCCCCAAA
>JAJBVG010000029.1 GCA_020859945.1 Clostridiales bacterium
ATTTCCTCTATTATACACCATATTGCGGAATGAGGATAGTTTTTTGACAAGCTGATCAAAACCACCCGTTCAACGGGTGGATTTGATTTCAATAGAAAACCCGTTCGTAAAGTTCAAACTCTATGAGCGGTTTTTTCGTCTTACCCCAATTTTTACCCCTGCCCCCCTTTTCATGGGCAGACATTATCATAATACAGCAGCAGTTCCCGAAAAATAAGCAACGTTGGTCCATCGTGAGACACTTGTCTCGAATTGTCGCTTGATGAACAATGCACGCCACGGTATAATGAAATTGTAAGACACCTGTTATATCATTTATCAGTTAGAATCCGCAGGAGGGTCAGCAGTGACCCCATCATCATGAAGCCGGGTAAGGAGGCCGTTATGACATTACAGGAAGCCATGAGCGCACGACATAAGGTGAGCAAATACAAGGATACGCCGCTGTCAGCGGACGTTGTTCGGAAACTCAACGACAGAATCGAAGCGCAGAATCAGGAATATGGTTTAAATATGCAGCTTGTCACGGAAAGCAAGGACGCGATGCCGGGGGTCATAGCAGCGCTGATGTCTAAGGGCGTCAAAAACTATATCATCCTCGCGGGGCCTGATACGCCGGACGTCGATGAGAAGCTGGGCTACAGCAGCGCTGATTTGATGCTTTATGCGCAAACGCTGGGTTTGAATAGCTGGTGGATCGGCGGTATGTACAGCCGCAAGAACGCGAAAAAGAACTCTAAGGCAGGAGACAACGCGAAAATCATCGGGATCGTTGTGGTCGGCTATGGTCAAGACCAGGGCGCTCCGCACAAATCCAAAGCTGCGTCAGATGTATCGTCCTACGAAGGAAATGCCCCGGAATGGTTCAAGGCAGGCGTTTCCGCGGTCCTGTTAGCGCCAACGGCGATGAACAAGCAGGCGTTTACCATCAAGGGAAAGGGCAATCAGGTGAGCATGACCTGCGATAACGGCTCCTATTCCGGCGCTGATTTGGGCATCGGCAAATATCATTTTGAGCTGGGCGCTGGCAAGGACAATTTTGAATGGGCATGATCGTACCGTGCGATAATCCAAACGGATAACAGAAACCGGCAGGTCGTCACAGAAACCGTGGCGACCTGCCGGATATTTTTGCGTTCAGAAGCGTTTACAGCTTGCTTTTCAGCAGCCCCAGCACGTCGGCAATTTTCTCCACCGGCTCCGGATTTTCGCTGTTCAGCCAGTCATAGAGGACGGAAAAGGTGCCCTGGAATACGAACTGGCGGATGTACTTCACCTCCGTCTCCGAATAGCTGCTCTCATCGAGCATGTTTTGAAAAATGATGCCGATGCTGGGGATGGCGAACAGATGTGCCGCAAACTCCTGCGTGGGAGCAGATCGGACCAGGAGGCAGAACAGCTCCCGCTGGTCGTACAAATGCTGCAAAGTCAGCAGCAGGGCGTTGGAGTTTTGGGTGATGATCCGCTTTAACTCCTCGTCCAACTGCTTGAGAAAGTCTGATTCAATCTCGCTCAGCAGCTCCTCCTGGCTGCCGTAGTATTTATAAAACGTGGTGCGGTTGATTTCCGACACCTTGCAAAGCTCATAGACCGTAATTTGGCTCAGCGGCTTTTCCCGAAGCAGCTTGAGCAGCCCCGTTTTCAGCATGGTCTTGCTGATTCGTACCCTCTGGTTTTCCATCTCTATTGATTCACCTCGACAAATTTTTGATAACTGTTGATTTTAACACAAAAAAGTGATTTGGTGTTGTCCGCAAAACATTTTAACGTCAACAGTCTGTTGACTTTAAGTGCTTTCGTCTATTATAATGAAATCACAAAGATTTGTCAACATTATGCTTTGTAGGAGGTTCATCAAATGAGATCTTGGAGGCGAAACTGGTATTACATCGGCGGCATCCTTTTTGTGCTGCTGGCCTTTGTCATGGGGCTGTGGGGCTGCGACCACTTGAGCAAAATCAGGGTCATCCTGATTTTCAGCTGGATGGGGATGCTGATGCACCAGTTTGAGGAATATGCGTTTCCCGGCGGTTTTCCCCTGATTTCCAACATGGCCGGACTGGGCGAGACGGAGCACCCGGAGCGCTACCCTCTGAACGCGAGACAGAGCTTTCTGAGCAACGTCATCTTCTGCTACCTGAGCTACATCATCCCCATCTGCTTCCCTAACCTGGTCTGGATGGGGGCCAGTCAGGTGCTGGCCGGTGTGTGGCAGCTGCCGGGGCACGGCATCGCCATGAATGTGCGGCTGAAAAGCAAATACAACCCCGGTCTGGCGTCCACAGCGGTTTTGCAGACGCCGGTGGCGATTTACTACATCTGGTACGTCTGCACCTACATGCCGGAAAAGGCGGGACAGCTCTGGTGGGGTATCCCCGGCTCCATCCTCATGCTGCTGCTCACCTTTATCGTCCCCATCCTTGTGATGAAGGACAAAAATTCTCCCTATCCCTTTGAGGACCGGGAGCTGTACGGTTACAACAAGGAACACGTCGCGGCGCTGTGGGAAGAGCGGAAAGCTGCAAAGGCCGCACAGGGAGGCACAAAGTGACGGAAGTGCTACTTGACAGCAAAGACTGCAAAGGAGGATAATTAACAATGGTAAAAAAGCTGGATAAATGGTGTGACATCAACTGGATCATTTTCATCTGCGTGACGGGGGTCGTCACCGGCGTACTCGCCGCCATCTTCTGGGACAAAATGCCCCTGGGCGCGCAGGGCGCGGTGTTTGTGGCGATGATCATGCCCTTCCATGTGCTGGAGGAGTGGAAATTCCCCGGCGGCCTCCACATCTTTTACAACGTTCTGCTGGGGCCGAAGGATTCCGAAAAGCAGCAGCTTGACCGG
This sequence comes from Clostridiales bacterium, assembly GCA_020859945.1. Taxonomy (GTDB): domain Bacteria; phylum Bacillota; class Clostridia; order Oscillospirales; family Oscillospiraceae; genus Onthomonas. The sequence goes on from JAJBVG010000029.1 coordinate 2,848, forward strand.
TTCCCCATGAGCCGCCTGACGGACATGATCACCAACGTGGGCTTACAGTGGATTCCGCTGGTCTATCTGGTCCTCAGCTTCTTCACCGGCCTTTCCAACGCCACCGCCCTGTGCATGATGCTGCTGTGCTTCATCGAAGTGTGCGCCCACACCGGCGCTGGCACTCTCACCTATTTCTGGCTGAGAAAGGACGGCAAGAAAACCATCTATCACCCCGGTTTCGCCACCTCCTGGATGATGTTCCTGCCCGCGGGCATCTATATCGTGGCGCATTTGGAAAATGTCACTGGCAGCGACTGGCTCTGGGCGATCATCCTGTTCATCATCATGATGTTGATTTGCATTGTCCTGACGGAGACGCCGCTGAAAAAGTGGGTCTACAAGCAGGACAAGGGCGTGTTCGCCTTTGCCGACGCCAAGTACTATGAGAAATACCCCTCCTTCTGGAAAAAGTGATATGAGGCAGGCGGCATGAAATTCTGGAGACGATACTGGTATTGGATCGGCGGCGTTCTCTTTGTGGCTCTGGCTTTTATGATGGGGCTGTGGGGCTGTGAACATCTGCCGAAACTACAGACGATTTTGATTTTCAGCTGGATGGCCATGCTGGTTCATCAGGTGGAGGAATACGGTTTCCCTGGCGGGATGCCGTCCATCACCAACATGGCCGCTTTCCGGGAAAAGGAAGCGCCGGAGCGGTATCCCTTTAACGCGCAGCAGTGCTTCATCTGCAATGTGTTTCTGCGCTATGCGTTCTACATTCTGGCGATTTGCTTCCCTAACGTGATTTGGCTGGGAGCCTCTCAAGTGCTTTGCGTGCTGGTGCAGCTGGCGGCCCACGGCCTGCTCATCAACTTCTCGTTGAAGAGCTTTTACAACCCCGGTTTGGGGTCCACCGTGTTTTTACAGTTGCCCGTCGCCATTTACTATATCTGGTATGTGTGTACCACCCTGCCGGAACAGGCGCGGCAGCTCTGGATCGGCGTTCCCGGTGCGATCATTGCAATGCTCATTTGCTTCATCGCCCCGGTGCTGCTGATGCGGAACCGGAAGAATCCCTATCCCTTTGCCGAGGAGGAGATGTACGGGTACAAGAAGGAAAAAGTGCTGAACATCTGGCAGGACAGCAAGCCCTCTATCCTGCAAAGGGTCGGCCTGAAGTAACAACAAATATGAGCTTTTAGCTCTTAGCTATCAGCTATTAGTTTTGTAGTGCTTACCGATTCGCTCTGCACTTCGGATTCGCTACACAAAACAAACCGCTCACGACCAACCGATGTTTAATGCTGTTCGCTTTAGCCTGGTAGTGCGTAACTAACAGCTAACAGCTAACGGCTAATAGTTTATTAAAGTGAGGTGCAACATGGCCGAAAAAACAGTGATCTATTATTATTCCGGCTCCGGCAACAGTCTCTCTGTGGCGAAACACATTGGCGAAAAGCTGGGGAACACAACACTTTTGTCCGTCTACACCCTGCGGGATGCTCCGGAGGTCCCGGCGGACTGCACCCGAATCGGCATTGTGACCGCCACCTGGTTTGTCCGCCCGCCGCGGGTGGTGAAGGAGGTCTGCGAAAAACTCCGTTGCTCCAGGCAGCAGAGAATTTTTGTCGTCGCCACCTGCGGCGGCTATGACGGGTATGTCTGCATCGACCTGAAAGCCATTTTGCAGCCCAAAACGGACTTCGCCGTTCAGACCTTCATGCTCCCCATGCCGCCCAACCACATTGTAGGCTTTTCTCCCCTGCCGGACTGGGCGAACCGCATTTATCTGAACCATGAGGCGAAAGCCACGGTTAAGATTGCAGAAAAAATCCGGGCAGATACACCTACCAGAAACCGAAAGGGCCTCAACCGCAAGGCTCTGGCGTGGGTATCCAAGACCTTCAACGGCTGGCTGGGCGTAGACCGGGACAGCGTGGAGGGCGGTTTCTACACCACAGACGCCTGCACCAAATGCGGCGTCTGTGAGAAGCTCTGCAAAAATGGGAACATCCAGCTGACCGGGGACGGCCCGGTCTGGGGCCACGACTGTCAGCAGTGCATGGCCTGTATCATGTGGTGTCCCAACCGAGCCATTCGGCACCCCAATGTACCGGAGAAGCGCAGACGCTACCAGAACCCGAACGTCACCCTGAAGGATATGATGCAGTCGGAATTTCATGTAGGTGAATGACGATGAGTTGGACATTAGAGAGCATCCCAGATCTGTCCGGCAAAGTGATGATCGTGACCGGGGCAAACAGCGGCCTGGGATTTGAAACGACAAAGGAGCTTTCCCGGAAAGGCGCAAAGGTCGTGATGGCCTGTCGCAGCCCCCAAAGGGCGGAAGCGGCCATGCAAAAGATTCAGGATGCTGTTCCGGGTGCGGCTCTGGATACCATGCTTTTAGACCTTGCCAGTCAAAAAAGCGTCGCAGATTTTGCAGCCCAATTCATGCAGAAATACGATAGGCTCGATGTTCTCGTCAACAACGCCGGAATTATGGCAGCGCCCTATTCCGAAACCGTCGATGGGTTTGAAAATCATTTTGCGACCAACTATCTCGGCCACTTTGCGCTGACAGGACGTTTATTTGACCTACTGGAGGCGACGCCTGGCGCGAGAGTGGTCAGCGTCAGCAGTCTTGCCTACTTTTTTGGAAATAAGATAGATTTTGAGAATCTGTATTATGAGAACAAAAAAGGTTACGGCAGATGGCGGGCCTATGGCCGCTCCAAAATGGAAATGCTTCTGTTCGCGTATGAAATGCAGCGGCGTCTCACACGCGCAGGCAAGTCTACCCTTTCGCTTGCCGCACACCCTGGAATCGCGCAGACAAATATCATGCCGGCTCAAGCGAATAACGCCTTCACAAAGAAGTTCTTAACGCTGGTCGCCAGTTTTTTGAAGCCGACCATCTATGGCGCAATGCCTTTGATTCGTGCGGCGACAGACACAGATGTCGTGGGAGGCGAATACTTCGGGCCGTCCAAGGACAGGATGCCAGATGTCGTCAAGTCAAATAAAGCGTCCCACAATTTGGATACCGCAAAAAAGCTATGGGAAGTTTCCGAAACCTTAACAGGACTTCATTATCTGGATGAGACATTGTAATGTTAATGTAAATCGGATCTCGTAAAAAAGTCCATGTGGCGGAACAGGCGCATGATGCGACATTTATTCCCCATTGTTGCTTGATAAAGACTCCTTTGTATCATACAATAGTAATGTACAACATCTGTCGCGCAACGCATGGCGGTGGGTCGGTATTACTTTGCGGTTCAGCGGCGCCGATGCCGCAGGGAGGTGTTCAGGATGCTGCTTCAAATTTTCAGAGCGTGGCTCAAGTGGCGGAAGGACTGGGACTCTCTGTGTAACTGCTGCGGCAAATGCTGTTATACCCGCTCCGTCGGGCCGGGCGGCAAGGTCATCATCCACTACAATGACCCCTGCGAACATCTGGACACGAAAACCCATCTGTGCCGGGTTTTCGACGACCGGTTCCGCAAGTGTAAACACTGCGGGAAGGTCGGCTTGTTCACGGCGCTGTTCAATCCGTCTCTGCCGAAAGACTGCACCTATGTGCAGACCTTCCGACTGTGGGACAGGGACGAGAGCACATTGTAAGGGCACTACAATTTCATCATTTCACCTGTCATAAGGAGGTATTCTCTATGCAAACATTGGAAGCCATTGCAAAAAGAAAATCAACGAGGAACTTTGACCCGAGCAAGTCCGTGCCGGATGAGGTGGTCGATACCATCGTGAAGGCGGGCTGTCAGGCTCCCATCGGCGGGAACCAGCGGGATTCCCTGCACCTGACGGTTTGCCGCAGTAAGGACATCCTCGATTCCATCAACCAGTCCACTGCTGCCGCCATGAAGATCGAACCGCGGGATTTCTTCTACGGTGCGCCCGTCGTCGTCTTTGTGTCTGCCGCGAACGAGCAGATGGCTCCCGGCGTGGAATATGCCAACGCCGCCTGCGTCATCGAGAACATGCTGATTGCCGCCACCGATGCCGGGGTGGATAACATTTACCTCTGGGGCGCTGTACAGGCCCTGGCGAAGAACACGGAACTGTGTGCGAAGATGGGGATACCGGAAGGATTCCGGCCTGTCTCCGCCGCAGCGCTTGGCTACAGCCTCAGCGGAGCCGCTCAGCCGAGAGAACTGTCTGTGTCACTCAGCGCGAATTATATCTGATGAATCAACCGGCAGCGCCCATTATGAGGACAAACTCCCTCCAATGGGCGCTGCTGCCTTTCTTCTCTCTCGTGGAACGGAGGTTATGAACCATGAAAAGGGAATATGCGCAGTTAAAAGAATACATGGAGCAGAGCAGCAGAACCGTCGCCGTCACCGGCGCAGGAATCTCCTACCTCTACGGGATGCGCAGACTGAAACAGAGCGTCGGACGGATGAACGCCGGGCGCATTTTTTCCGCCTCGTATGTCCGCAAGAACCCGGAGAAGTTTTACGCAGTCATGAAGGACGCCTTTTTGGACGCCACCTTTGTCAAGGGGCCGAGTGCCGTTCACAGGCAGCTGGCGGAGCTGGAGCGGCAGGGCAAGCTCTGCGGCATTGTCACCCAGAATCTGGACTGTCTGCACACCATCGCCGGTTCCCAGAACGTGATAGAATTTCAAGGCAGTTTCCGGGATAACGTCTGCATTGACTGCGGCGAGCGCTGCTATGATTATCAGGTGTGGAATCAGGGAAAAATGCCCCGCTGTGAAAAGTGCGGCGCGCCGCTGATGCCCACCGCATTTTGCCGGGACAACAGCGCCAGCAGCGAGGTCTCGCGGGAAAGTATGCGGAAAGCCGCCGACCTGATTGCCCAGGCGGACCTGGTGCTGGTCATTGGCACAACCGGCTTCCGAAGCGAGGAATATCTGAGCCGCATGAGAGTCGGGACAAAGCTGGTGCAGATCAACCCGTCTGCGACGCAGTTCGACCAAATCGCGGACCTGAACATCCGGGCGGACGCCGCCGAAGCGCTGGGCGCAGTTTTAAACGGATAAGGGCAGCGCGCATATGAGGTTATTCAAAGGAGACCGGAATATGGACAAAATACAGCAGTTAGCTGATTATATTGACCAAAGCAGCAGCATTGTCGCCACCACCGGCGCGGGCATTTCCGTCGGTGGGGGAGGGGTCACGTATGGGCAGATGCGTTTCGCCCGCAGAGGCAGACGAGGCTCCGACGAAGGTTCCTTCCTGCCCACCTATCTGGAGACGATGTTCTCCTATCAGCCCAGCTTTGCCCACTATGCCCTGGCAGACCTGGAAGCGGAGGGCAAGCTCACCGGAATCATCACCACAAACGTGGACTGTATGCACACGATTGCCGGTTCCAAGAACGTGGCCGAAATTCAGGGCAGCCTCCAGGTCAACTGCTGCTCCAAGTGCGGCCGCCACTATGACGGGTATGAGATTTGGAAGCAGGACGAGCTGCCCCGGTGTCAGGTCTGCGGCGGGGAGATCCTTCCCTGGCCGTTGTACAGCCACATCGGTCTGTGGGATGCGGATGTCAAAAAAGCCAGAGAGTGGATCTCAAAAGCGGATTTGATACTTGTCATCGGAACACGGGGCAACTACGGAGACGTTTACTGGAGCTACCGGAGAAGGAACGCCATGATCGTCCAAATCAATCCGGGACGTACCGGGTTTGACAGTGTAGCCAATCTGAACATCCGCCAAGGCTCCGATGATGTCTTTCAAAGTTTGAAAAAACTGCGGCATGGAAATGGCTGAATGGGATAAAGATAGGATGTGAGCCTGATGAGATTTTCCAGAGGCGGTCAGAATGAGGACAAAATCCAACAGTTAGCCGATTACATCGACCAAAGCCATGCGATGGTGGCCATCACCGGCGCCGGGATCTCGCTTTCCGGCGGCGGCGTGACCTATGGGCAGCTCTCCCGCAGCATCCGGCCAGGCGGGTTCGGGAGCGACCGCTTTTTGCGCTCCTACGTCAAAACGATGCACCACTATCACCCCAGCCCCAGCCACTACGCCCTCCGGGAGCTGGAGGAGGCCGGAAAGCTGATTGGCATTATCACCACAAACGAGGACTGTATGCACACGATGGCCGGTTCCAAAAACGTGGCGGAAATTCAGGGAGGCTTTCAAATCAACCGCTGCTCCAAGTGCGGGCGACATTACGACGGCTATGAGATATGGGATCAGGAGGAACTGCCCAAATGCGAATCCTGTGGGGGAAGGATTCTCCCGTGGGAGCTTTACAGCCACATTGGGCTTTGGGAGGAAGGCGTGAAAAAGGCGCAGGACTGGATTTCCCAAGCGGATTTGCTCCTCGTGATTGGAACCAACGGCTATTATGGGAGCGCTTATTGGGATTACCGGCGCAGAGACGCCGTCATCGTCCAAATCAATCCGGGACACACCGGGTTTGACAGCGTGGCCGACCTGAACATCCGGGAACCATGTGACGATGTGTTCCAGAAATTGAAAGAGAGGCGGGGCAGAAATGGCTGAACAGAATACCAATCAAGCATTATCCGAAGAAGAACGGCTCAAACAGATGGCGGCGCAGATGCGGGCGCGGGAGTATCAGGGCCTCTCTGAGGAGGAAATTCAGGAGCGGGAACGGCAGAAGGAAATGCGTAAGAAAAAGAACGTTGCAATCCTGGAGGACACGCTGGCGATTCTGGAACAGGGCGGCTACGCCAGGGACGGGCAGGATGTGCGGCTTGCATTCTCCCCGGAGCAGATGCGTGAGATTCGGGTGTTTCTCCCGGAGGAGCTGCCGTCGCTCACCGCCGCGGAACAGGAAGCGCCGCAGACTGCCGCCTGCGCCTTCGGCTGTGAAAATGAGGACGCCCTTGTTCTGGCGCAGAAGCAGTATCAGCGCCTGAAAAGCACAGGAGACCCCGCGCCCAAAATTCTTGTGCTGAATCTGGCCAGCGCCACCCGGCCCGGCGGCCAGACCCGGAACGGAGCCAGCGCCCAGGAGGAGGACCTCTGCCGCAGAACGTCCCTGCTGCTGTCTCTGGAGAGCGAGGGGGCAAAGCGGTATTACGACTACAACAACGCCAGAAAGACCCGCATGGGGTCTGACGGCGTACTGCTGTCGCCCAATGTGGAGGTCATCAAGGACGCTGCATCAGAGCTGCTTGACCAGCCGTTCCCCATCTCCGTCATGAGCTGCGCCGCCCCGATGGTGCGGCTGGGTCTGGAGGGGATGAGTCAGCAGGAGTATGAGGAAATGCTCTATCATCGTATCCAGGGAATGCTGCTGGCTGCGGCGTCTCAGGGCTATCGTCACCTGATTCTGGGCGCTTTCGGCTGCGGCGTGTACGGGAACGATGCGGCGCTTGTCTCCGATTTGTTCGCCCGTGCCATCCGGGAGTTCACCTTTGCCGGGAAAGACAGTGGACAGCTCTTTGATTCCATTCAGTTTGCGGTTCTCTGTCGTCCTGGGAAGGACTATAACTACAGGGAGTTTTGCCGGAATTTCTCTCCTGACTAAGAAACGAAGGAGGAACGAATGGACATTTCAAAACAGGTCGTTCAGTTAAAAAAGGCTTTGAACGAGAGCCGATATACTGTAGCTATCACAGGAGCCGGTATTTCCTTTTCGGCTGGCGGAATGAACTTTGACCACGAGAATGTCGAGGAGCTTCTGCCCCTGGCCTCAGAAGATGTTCTTCGGAACGAACCGGAAAAATATTATAAGCTGCTGGATCACGCATTTCTCCATTCCATGTTTGCCCATGAGCCGTCCTATGCGCATAAGGCGCTGAGAAGCCTGGAAATCAACGGGCTTCTGCAAGGGATCATTACCACCAATGTGGACTGTATGCACACCATAGCCGGTTCAGAAAACGTTGCGGAGATTCAGGGAAGCCTTCAAATCAACCGTTGTACAAAATGCGGAAAGCACTTTGACGACTATCGTATTTGGAGTCACGAGACGATCCCCAGATGTGACGAATGCGGGGATGTGATTTGGACATTTCCTTTTTACAGCAACGTAGGGCTTCATGAGGAAAATCTGAAAAAAGCGCAGGATTGGATCTCCAAAGCGGATCTTATCCTGATTATTGGAGCGAATGGCTCCTATGGTAACGCTTATTTTAATTACAGAAAACGCAGCGCTAAAATCATCCAGATCAACCCTGGGAGAACAAATTTTGATTCTTATGCCTCGATCAATATCCGCTCAGGCGCAGATGAAGTTTTCCGCATGATCGTATGATATTATAGTGTGGGCAGCTTTGTTATGCGGATGTGCCGCTTGACGGCGAAGGAGACCAACTCTATGAGTAATTCCACCATTTACGAACGCTTTGCAGAAACCGTGACACAATTTCCCGAACAGCCTGCCATTATAGAGCAGGAACAGTCCCTGACCTATGCCCAACTTGACCGGCGCATTGACGTGATCGCGAGCAATTTTCCCTCGCGGGAAACCTGCATCGGCATCGTGGCCGACCACGGGGCGGATTTCGTTGCCGCCATCTTTGCCGTGCTGAAAACCGGGGCGGCCTACGTCCCGGCAGAGCCGGATTTCCCGGAGGAACGCATCCGGTTCATGATGCAGGAGAGCAATGTGGGCTTCATCGTCACCCAGAAAAAGTACCAGGAGAAGTTGAAAGACTTCCCGCTGCTGTTTCTGGAGGACATGACCGGGGAAGCCGCTGCACAGGAAAACAAACCCTTGACACGTCCGGCGTCTCTGGCCTATATTTTATATACCTCCGGCTCCACTGGCGTGCCGAAGGGCGTCTGTGTGACCAATGCCAACGTCTGCCATTACGTTCGGGCGTTTCAGCACGAGTTTCACCCCACGGCTGGGGACGTGATGCTGCAATACTCCGTCTGTTCCTTTGACATTTTCGTGGAGGAAGTATTTACCACTCTGCTCTCCGGGGCTGCCCTTGCCATCCCGGACGGTCAGGCGAGAGCGGATGTCCATTCCCTGATGGACTTTGTGCGGGAGAAGAATGTGACCATGCTCAGCGGGTTCCCTTATCTGCTGATGGAGCTGAACGAGCTGGAGCGCATCCCCTCCAGTCTGCGGCTGCTCATCAGCGGCGGCGACATCCTGCGGGAGAGCTATGTGGACCATCTGCTGCCCCAGGTCACGGTTTACAACACCTATGGGCCGTCGGAGACCACCGTCTGTTGCAGCTATTTCCGCTGCAACGGCCAGAAGGCGCTGGAGGACGGCACCTATCCCATCGGGAAGCCGGTGCTTGGAACGCAAATTGAGCTGTTGGACGAGGAAGGAAAGCCCGTCCCCGCCGGTGTTGTGGGGGAGCTTTGCATCTTCGGCGGCGGCGTCTCCAACGGGTATCTCGACCAGAGCAAAAATGAAATGTTCGTGACAACAGCGGACGGAAAACGGTTCTACCGGAGCGGCGATTTGGGCTATCTCCTGCCGGACGGCAATCTGGCGTTCCTTCACCGCAGGGACTCTCAGGTGATGATTTTGGGGAAACGGGTGGAGCCGGAAGAAGTGGAAAACGTCCTCTGCGACTGCGAAGAGGTGCAGACCGCCGTGGTCTGCCCGTTCACGGATGAGCACGGCCTTTCCTACCTGACTGCCTATGTGGTCCCGGAGGGAACAGGGTTCGTTCTGTCTGAGGTCAAGAAAAAGCTGCGGCGCTATCTGACCTCCTTCATGATACCGGAATTTTTCGTGATACTGGATCACATTCCCCTGACTCCCAACGGGAAGCCGGACGTGAAAAGCCTGCCGGTGGTGCTGAAAGAGGGGGCTTAGTGAATTGGACCTGACAATCAGGAAAGCGGACCGCTCCGACCTGGAGGAATTAATACGCTGGCGGGAGGTCGTTCTGCGGGAGGTGTTTTCCATCCCCGCCGGGGAAGATAGGACAGAGCTTCTCGCCGCGAACCGGGCGTATTACCAAACCGCACTGGAGACGGGGGAACACATCGCCTGTTTCGCCTGCGCTGGAGAAAAAATTGTGGGCTGCGGCGGCGTCTGCCTCTATCGGGAGATGCCCTCGCCGGACAATTCCAGCGGCAAATGCGGATATCTGATGAACATTTACACCCTTCCCACTCTGCGGCAACAGGGTGTGGGAAAAGCAGTCGTGCAATGGCTGGTGCAGGAGGCGAAGCGCTGGGGCGCGGAGAAGATTTATCTGGAGGCGTCGGAACAGGCGTATCCCCTGTATCGGTCATTGGGCTTTCAGGATATGAAGGGATATTTGAAGTACAATATGAGCTGTTAGCGAATAGCCAAAAGCTAAGAGCTAAAAAAGGTGAGGGAGTATGAAAGCAGAAAAGGCAGTCACATTGCAAGTGAACGGAAAGAAGATACAGGTCTACTGCGCGTCTCAGGCGGCGCCGCTGGTGATTTATCATGCCGTAATGGGCGAAGGAAAGGCCCTGTGGCAAGCCTGCCAGAAGCTGGACTGTCCGGCGTTTTCGCTGGCGGTCATCAACGGGGTGAGCTGGGACGACGATATGACGCCGTGGCCCATCCCGCCCATCTCCAAGGGGGACACCCCCTGTTCGGGCAGGGCAGACGCCTGGTTAGCGCAGCTTACCGATGAACTGCTGCCGCAAATCACGGCAGCACTCCCCTTCCCGCCGACCTATTGCGCCCTGGCGGGCTATTCTCTGGCGGGACTGTTCGCTGTGTACGCAGGGTATAAGACGGACTGCTTCTCCCGCCTCGTCTCCGCATCCGGCTCGATGTGGTATCCTGACTTCGTTCCTTTTGTCCGGCAGCACTCCATTTCGGAACAGGTGAAGGTGATTTACTTCTCCCTGGGAGATCAGGAGAGCCACACGAAAAATCAGTACCTCGCCCCGGTGGAGGAGAACACTCGGTTCCTGGCGCAGTATTTTTCGGAGCAGGGCCTCCAGACGACCTTCCAGCTGAACAAAGGCAACCACTATCGGAACTCCACAGGGCGGATGGCCGCAGGGATTCAGTGGGCGCTGGAACAGCAGCTCTGAGCAATACAAGCACAAAACAGTAAGAAAACTGCCGCCTCTGAGCAAAACGCTCAGCGGCGGCAGTCGTTTTTTCATTCAAATCAGGCGCTTACAATATCCTGTCAGGACGCCTCCTCAAACTGGCTGTTATACAGCTCCGCATAGAACCCATTCTGCTTCAGCAGCTCCTCGTGATTGCCCTGCTCCACGATGTCGCCGTCCCGCATGACCAGGATGATGTCGGCGTTTTTGATGGTGGACAGCCGGTGGGCGATGACGAAGCTGGTGCGCTTGTCCGTCAGCTTGTCCATGGCCTGCTGGGTCAGCATTTCGGTCTTGGTGTCCACGCTGGAGGTGGCCTCGTCCAAAATCAGCATGGGGCTGTTCTGGATCATGGCTCTGGCAATGGTCATCAGCTGCTTCTGGCCGGCGGAAATGGAGGTGTTGTCGGTCAGGGTGGAATCATACCCCTTGGGCAGCGCCTGAATAAAGTCGTGGATGCCACAGGCTTTGCAGGCGTTTATCATCTGCTCCTCGGTGACGCCCTGGGTGTTGTAGAGCAGGTTCTCCCGAACGGTTCCCTCGAACAGCCAGGTGTCCTGCAACACCATGCCGAACTGACTGTGGACGTTGCTTCTGGGGATGTCGGTGGTCGGTATGCCGTCAATGAGAATCGTGCCGCCGGTCGGCTCAAAGAACCGCATCAGCAGGTTGACCATGGTGGTCTTGCCCGCTCCGGTGGGGCCAACGATGGCCACCTTCTGCCCCGGCTTCACCTTGACGCTGAAGTCGTGGATGATCTCCTTCTCCGGCGCGTTGGGATAGGCGAACTTCACATGGCGGAACTCCACCTCGCCGTGTACGTTTTCAATGCGCTTCACCTTGTCGGACTCGTCCTCCATCTCATCTTCGGCCAGGAACTCAAAGACACGCTCGGACGCAGCCGCGCAGGACTGCACCTGGGTCATGGCCTGAGAGATCTGCCGCAGCGGGGACTCAAACAGGCGGGTGTAAATCAGGAAAGCGGTGATGACGCCAAAGGTGATGTTGCCGTTGATGATTTGCCACGCGCCGACCACACAGACCGACACATAGCCCAGGTTGCCGACGAAGGTCATCAGGGGCTGCATCAGACCGGACAGGAACTGGGAGCGGAAGTTTGCATTCTTAACGGCCTGGTTCAGAGAGGAGAAGGTATCCCGCACCTCGTCCTCCGCATTCAGGATGCGGATCACGTCGTGGCCTGCGTACATTTCCTCGATGTAGCCGTTCAGAGTGCCCAAGCTTTCCTGCCGGGCGGTGAAGTATTTCTGGGAGCGGCTCATGATGACCACCATCAGCACCAGGCCGATGAGGGTTGCCAGGACCGTGGTGGTCGCCAGTACCCAATCTGTGTAGTACATCATGATGAGGCAGCCGATAAACTGTGCAAGGGCTGTGACCAGGTTGGACAGACTGTTGGACATGGCCTGCCCGATCATATCCACATCGTTGGTCATACGGGAAAGCACGTCGCCTGCGGCGTTGCCGGAGAAGAATTTCAGCGGCAGACGATTGATTTTGGTGTCGATGTCCCCGCGGAGCCGTTTGGCCGTCCGCTGAGTCACGGTCTGCATGATGAAGTGCTGGACAAAGCTACAGACTGCGCTGGCCAGATAGATGCCCAACAGCAGCAGCGCCACGCTTCGGACGCCAGCCATATCGATTTCACTGGAAAGGCCATCGTAAATATAATCTGTCAGCCGACTGAGCTGGTTCGGGCCAATGATGGTAAAGACTGCGCCAACGGCTGCCAGCACCAGCGCCAGAACGATGATGCCTACCTGACTTCTGCAATAGGAAAGCAGGCCCAGCAACGCGCCCTTCATATCCTTCGCTTTGCCGCCGCCTCCGCCGCCCATTGGGCCTCGACCCATCGGGCCTCTTCTCATGGGAGCGCCAGTTCGAGCGGAAGGTCTGGTTTGATTGTTTTCTGCCATAATAGACGCACCTCCTTACGCATTCGCCGCAAGCTCTTCTTCCGAGAGCTGCGACAGGGCGATCTGCTGGTAGACAGAGCAATTCTCCATCAGTTCTTCGTGGGTGCCAATTCCGGCAACTGCGCCGTTGTCCAGCACCACGATCTTGTCCGCATTGCGGATGGTGCCAATACGCTGCGCCACGATCAGGCAGGTCGTCCCCTGCAAATCTGTCTTAATTCTCTGCCGCAAAATGCGGTCGGTCTTGTAGTCCAGCGCCGAGAAGGAGTCGTCGAAAATCAGAATCTCCGGCTTTCTGGCGATGGCTCTTGCAATCGACAGTCGCTGCTTTTGGCCGCCGGAGACGTTGGAACCGCTCTGGGCGATCCAGCCGTCCTTTCCGCCGTCCATCGTCTGAACGAACTCTGTGGCCTGGGCGATGTCCAGGGCGTCGTCCACGTCGGCGTCGGTCAGCGTGTGTCCGCTCTTGCCAAAGGTGACGTTGCCCTCCACGGTGTTGGCAAACAGCGTCGCTTTCTGGGGAATGTAGCCGATTTTGTCGTAAAGGGTCTCAAAGCTATAGCTGGAAACGTCCTTGCCATCCAACAAAACGGTTCCTTCTGTCACATCATAGAGCCTCGCGGCAAGGCCGGCCAAAGTGGACTTGCCGGAGCCGGTGGCGCCGATAAAGGCCACGGTCTCGCCCTTCTTTGCCGAGAAGGAGATGTGTTTCAGGCAGTCCTCAGAGGCGTCGGGGTAACGGAAGGACACATCCCGGAATTCGATGCTTCCGGTTTCCTCAGCGGTCGTCTCCGTCCCTTCCTGCACGGCGATGTCACAGTCGATGACCTCGTTGATACGTCTCGCGGACACCTGCGCGCGGGGCAGCATCATGAAAATCATCAGCAGCATCACGAAGGACATGATCACGTACAGGGCGTAGGAACTGAACGAAACGACTTCGCCCAGCATGACCGAGCGTTCAGAGGCGGCAGCCATGATTTCTTCCGTGGTGCCGGTTACAGGGATATTGATGGCGTTGATGAGCCAGGCGCCCACATAATAGATGGCGACGCTCACACTGCTCTGAACGAACATCATAATGGGAGACAGGAAGGCCATTCCCCTGCCAGTGAACAGCTGGGTTCGCATCAGGTTGTCATTGGCCGTTTCAAATTTGTCCTCCTGGTATTGCTCTGCGTTAAAGGCCCGGACAACCCGGATACCGCTCAGGTTCTCATCGGTGAGCCGGTTCACGTCATCAATTTGCCGCTGCACAATGCGGAACTTGGGGATCATGATCGCCAGCAGGACGACAAGGGAGACCACAACAATGGCTACCGCCGCAGCCACCACAGCGGAGAGCTGCCAGCTCTTGCCGACGATTTTAATGATGGCCCAAATCGCCATGATGGGCGCACGGAGCATCATTTGCAGTCCCATTGCGATGATCATCTGAATCTGGGTGATATCATTGGTGGTACGGGTGATCAGGCTGGCGGTGGAGAACTGCTTGATTTCGCCGCTGCCCATCGCCGCCACCTTGTTGAACAGCTTTGCCCGGACGTCATAGGAGAAGTCCGCCGCGATCATGGCCGCCAGATAGCCGACCACCACTGTCAGCAGGGCGCTGCAAAGGGCACAGCCCAACATATTCCCACCGGCAACGAAGTATTGCGACAAATCCGTGACCTCGCTGCTGATGAGCACCGTGATTTCCGCCGTGTAGTCTGGCAGGCGCAAATCGAAATAAACTTGGCCACAGACCAGCAGCACGCACAAAAGCGCCAGCCACCGGTCTTTGGTCTTCATATTACTGAAAATATGAATCATAGAAATTCCTCCTGTCATAGAATGGATACGTTGCCGAAATCCTTTCGGATGCCATGTGCGACATTTGTTGCACTGTCACTCTACCACGCTTTCTGCTAATTATCAAGCGTCAAATTACAACAAGTGTCGCATGATGGCATGTGGTTTCTTTCCATTAAGGAAACCCACTGTAACCATTTTTGCGTACCACAAGGAAAGCAACACAAAAATGAACGCTTTTGCGACATCTGTTGTATTATCACTCTAGCACTTTCAGTGCTAATTATCAAGCAACAATTTAAAACATGTGTCGCATAAAGCAAAATCTTCTTGCTATCTTGCGACATCTGTTGTATAATATATTCATTGAGATAGGGCCATAAATTCTGTTTCCTATGCGCCCAGGAGGGGATATACCAATGAAAAAGCAGCCGGAAATCACGGATGCCACAAGAGAGTCCTTTGTCAATGCGTTTTTTCAGTTGGCAAAGACGAAGAGCATCAACCGAATCACCATCCGGGAAATCACAACTCTTGCCGGATACAACCGCACGACCTTTTACCGTTACTTTGAGGATGTCTATGCGCTGGTGGAATACGCCGAGGATGAGTTCTTGAAAAGTGTGCGAACTGCGTTAGAAGCCCACGGCGCAGCGGAATCTATCAGCGATGATAAATTTTTTGAGGTCATCATCAACAGTTTTCACGAAAACAAAGAACGCATCTCTATCCTGGTGTCAGAACAAAACCGCTCTCATTTTTTGAGGAAAATCAAGGAAGCCATCACGAGCCATGTGGATCAGGAGCACAACGTAACGCCCAAAAAGCGAATCATTATGGATATTTATTTCTATGGGATTTTCCACGCCATCTCCACCAACCTGCAAAGCAAAAACGCTTTGTCGGATGAAGACCTGATGGACGTTATCAAGGCCATGTTCAACAGCTGGTATCGGCCTGAGATGACACGAGAAGCATGACTTCCCTTTTGCGGGGCCACTTCCGCTGCGGATTTGGTCTCGCTTTCTTTTTGGCACATTCTTTCCAGATTTAGGGGTGCAAATTAGGAGGAGAATACGGAGTTATACGACACTTGTCTGATTTTGTCCCTTGATGAACTTCACGCAAGCGGGTATAATATAAATCGTGCGATATGTGTCGCACGATTTATTGCTCCTGCCAGGGAAACATACTTGGATGGAGCAGGCAGAGGGAACACAGCCATGATGGAACACGACAACCAATCGGAAAGCGGCGTCAACGTCCTGTACTGTGGGGACAGAAACATCGAGGACGGTCTGATTCTGTCTGTCCTGTCGTTGCTCAAACACACAGCGGAGCCGCTGCATATCTTCGTGATGACGATGGCGCTGACTTTGGATGAGCAGGAAATTTTACCTGTCACCCAAGGGACCATTCAATATCTGGATGGCTATGTCAAACAGAAAAACAAGGATAACTCCGTCACACGCATCGACGCAACCAGTCTGTTTCAGGCGGAGCCGCCCACGGCCAACCTGGGCACCCGCTTCACCCCCTGCTGTATGCTGCGGCTGTATGCCGACCAGGTGCCGGAGCTGCCGGAGCGCATCCTGTATTTGGACAACGACGTGTTGTGCCGGGGGGACTACAGCGCGTTCTATCACCAGAACATGGAGGGGTGTGAGCTGGCGGGCGTGCTGGACTACTACGGCAAGTGGTTCTTCCGAAACCGTTTGTTCCACATGGATTACCTCAACTCCGGTGTGCTGCTGCTGAACCTGAGACAGATTCGGGAGACCGGCCTGTTCGCCAGATGCCGGGTCATGTGTCGTGACAAACAGATGTTCATGCCGGATCAATCCGCCATCAACAAGCTGGCCCAGTCCAAAAAGCGCTTGGAACGGGCCTACAACGAGCAGCGGAAGCTGCATCAAAACACCGTTTTTCAACATTTCACCACCAGCTTTCGCTTTTTCCCCTGGGTACACACCCTGACGGTAAAGCCCTGGCAAATCGAACAGGTACACCAAAAGCTGAAGCTGCATGAATACGATGACATCTTCCAGGAGTATACTGATGTCACCACCGCCATGAAAGGATACTTGCTATGAAGCAGGATGAAATTCCAATCTTTTTCACCGTAGACGAGAGCTATGCCCCCTATCTGGACTGTGCAATTCGCTCCATGATGGAAAATGCGTCCAAATCCCACACGTATCAAATCATCGTCCTCCATGAGGACTTGACTGCGGAGAGCCAGGAAAAGCTTTCAGCCACTGTAAAGCCTCCCTTCCAGATACGCTTTCTTGAGATGCAGGGAGCGAAGCGGAAGTACCGCTTGACGGTAAAGGACAAACTGGCAGGCATCACAGACCGAGCCGAGAATAGATTGCGGTGCGATTACTTTACACTAACAATCTATTTTCGGCTCTTTATTGCCGATTTGTTCCCCGAATACGACAAGGGGATTTATCTGGACAGCGATATTGTGGTGCCGGGTGACATCTCCCAGCTGTTCCAAACCGAGCTGGGAGACAACATCATCGCCGCCTGCCCTGACCGCTCCATCACCCCGGTGCCTGAACTGGTGGAGTATGTGGAGCAGGCTGTGGGCGTTCCCATCGAC
This sequence comes from Clostridiales bacterium, assembly GCA_020859945.1. Taxonomy (GTDB): domain Bacteria; phylum Bacillota; class Clostridia; order Oscillospirales; family Oscillospiraceae; genus Onthomonas. The sequence goes on from JAJBVG010000029.1 coordinate 20,148, forward strand.
CAGTATATCAATTCCGGTATCCTGGTGATGAACCTGAAAAAAATGCGGGAGGTGGGCTTCTCCGGGCATTTCCTCCACCTGCTCCAAACCTATCACTTTGACTGCCTCGCCCCGGACCAGGATTATTTCAACGCCATGTGCAGCGGAAAAATCGTCTACCTGGACGAGAACTGGGACGCCATGCCGCCGGAGGGCGGGGGAACAGGCGCGGAATTGGAGCATCCCAACCTGATCCACTATAACCTGTTCCAAAAGCCCTGGTGCTATGACAACATCCCGTATGCGGACTACTTCTGGCGCTATGCAGAAGGTTCCCCCTTCTATGGGGACATCGTGCGGCACAAGGAGACTTATTCTGAGGAGCAGAAGCTGTCTGACCGCACCTGCCTGGGCAACATGGTGCGCAAGGGACCGGAGGTGTGCAAACAGCCCATCACCTTCCGCAAGATGAACGAAAAAGGAGAGCGGATTCGTGTATGTTGATCGGAGGCAACAAAGAGCAGGTAGTGGCCAATATGCGTGCCGCCACAGAGCGCGGTGACCTGAACTGCAAAGTAGAGGTGGATGACCCTGATTTGTCCAAAGAGGAACAGGACGCCATCACCCAGCATTTTCTGGACAACTACAAGACCTTTGGCTATCGGTTCTGCAACGTCTGCGCCAGAGCGCTGACGGACACCACCACCAGATACCTGAACCGAAGCACCAAAATCGAGGGGCTGGAAAACCTGGCCGAGGTTCACGGCGGCGTCATCGTGACCAGCAACCACTTCAGCCCGCTGGATAACACAGCGGTGCGCAGCGCCATCAACAAGGCGGGCTGGAGGCGGCTCTTCATGGTCAGCCAGGAGACGAACCTGGCCATGAAGGGGTGGATCGGCTTTTTGATGAATCACGAGGACATCATCCCTCTGGCCAACAACACCACCTATCTCCGCAAGCACTTTGGCCCCATGCTCCACGAGCGGCTGGCACAGGGGCACGCCGTGTTGATTTATCCAGAGCAGGAGATGTGGTTCCACTACCGGAAACCCAGGCCGCCCAAGCGGGGCGCCTACTACTACGCCGCCGTCAACCGTGTTCCCGTAGTCTCCTTCTTTGTAGAGATCCGGGACTTACCGGGACAGGAGAACGACCAGTTCCACAAGACCCGGTATGTCATGCACATTCTCCCGCCCATCTACCCCGACCCAGCCAAAAGTGACCGGGAAAACAGCGAGGAAATGATGGCGCAGGACTACCGTCAGAAGGTGGCCGCCTATGAACGGGCTTACGGAAAAAAACTGACCTATGACTTTGACGAGAGCGACATTGCCGGTTGGATTCCGCAGCCGCCCAAGGGCGAATAGCCCGCACAGAAAGGAAGTGTCGTTGTGGAAGAGACAGGCAAAACCCTTCGGCTTGGAATCGACGTTGGCTCCACAACCGTCAAAGTGGTCGTCACCGACCCGAAAACCGGGCAAATGCTCCACGCACGCTACGTGCGGCACAATGCCAGGCAACAGGTGACAGTGGAAAGTCTGCTTCGGGAGGCGGCGGAACAATTCCCCACGGCGCGGTTCCGGGCGGCGGTCTGCGGCTCCGGCGGCAGGCCGATTGCGCAAAAGCTGGGGGTCCCTTACATACAGGAGGTTGTGGCCAATTCCGCCGCTGTTCGGGCGCTGTACCCCAATGTGAAAACTGCCGTGGAGTTGGGCGGACAGGACGCAAAGGTCATATTCTTCTACTACGACGAACAAAAGGGGCAGCTCCAAACCTCGGATATGCGGATGAACGGCAGCTGTGCTGGGGGCACCGGTGCATTTATTGACGAGGTGGCGGCGCTGCTGAACGTGGAGCCGGAGCAGTTTGAAGCTCTGGCGGAGCAGGGCCGCACGGTTTACGACATCTCCGGCAGGTGCGGCGTGTTCGCCAAGACGGACATCCAGCCGCTGCTCCTCTCAGGAGCCAGGAAGGAGGACATCGCCCTGTCTACCTTCCACGCCATCGTGAAGCAGACCATCGGCGGACTTGCCCAGGGGCTGGAGCTGACAGCCCCTATCATTTTTGAAGGCGGACCGTTGACCTTCCACCCTACCCTGGTGCGGGTGTTCGCGGAGCGGCTGCACCTGACGGAAAACGACATTGTCCGCCCGGAACACCCGGAAACCATCGTGGCCTACGGCACAGCCATCGCCATCGACCAGCTGTTTCCCAACGAGGAGGACACCGCCACTCTGGAGGAGCTGTTGGCACGGCTGGCACAGTCAGAGGAAGTGCTTCATTCAGACGAGGACATACAGAAGCCCTTCTTCCCTTCCTTGGAAGCACAGCGGACCTTTCAGGCGCGGCATGACCGGGAGCTGAAAGACCTGTGCCAGCCAACGCCGGTGAACGGGGAGCTGCGGGTCTGGCTGGGCATCGACTCCGGCAGCACCACCTCCAAGTTCGTCCTGCTGGATGAGGAAGAGCGGGTCATTGACCGGTTCTATGCAAACAACAAGGGAGAGCCTTTGCTGGTGGTGCGGGACGGCCTGAACGCCCTCAAGCGGAAGTATGACGCCCAGGGCGTCAAGCTGACTGTTCTGGGTCTTGGCACCACCGGCTACGGTGAGCAGCTGCTGGCCCAGGCATTTGGCGCGGACTACCACACCGTAGAGACCGTGGCCCACGCCATGGGCTGCACCCAGTATTACCCAGAGGCCACCTTCCTGCTGGACATCGGCGGCCAGGACATGAAAGCCATCTGGCTGGAGGACGGCATCATCACCAACATCATGCTGAACGAAGCCTGTTCCTCTGGGTGCGGCTCCTTTCTGGAAAATTTCGCGGTGAACCTGAACCTCCCCGTGGAGGAGATCGCGGAGGCGGCGTTCCGCTCGAAGGCCCCGGCCCATCTGGGCAGCCGCTGCACCGTGTTTATGAACAGCACCATCATCAACGAGCAGCGGCAGGGCAAAGGCCCGGACGATATTATGGCGGGGCTGTGCCGCTCCATCATTGAGAACGTGTTCACCAAGGTGGTGCGCATCTCCAACACCGCCCAGCTGGGGGACTGCATTGTGGTGCAGGGCGGCACCTTCCGCAACCGGGCGGTGCTGCGGGCGCTGGAGGAATATCTGGGCGCAGAGGTGAAGCTGGCCCCCTACCCCGGCGAAATGGGGGCCATCGGCGCAGCCCTGGCAGTGAAGCGGCAGGTGGCGGAATCCGGCTATCAGAACGGCAGCTCGTCCTCCTTCATCGGCTTTGACGCGGTGGAACACTTTACCTACGAGACGCAGACCGGCGTTCCCTGTCTGGGCTGCGGCAACCGGTGCAGCCGCACCATCGTTCGCTTCTCCACAGGAAAGCAATGGATCTCCGGCAACCGGTGTGAAAAGGGGGCGGCGGAGGCGCAGGACAGCTCCGCGCCGGAGAAACCGGCAAAGGAAAAACCGGCAGACTTGTTTGCGGAGCGGGAGAAGCTGCTGTTTCAGGACTACCCTTATCAGCAGGCCGCCCCGGACAGGGGCGAGGTCGTTGGCCTGCCCAGGGTGCTGGAGTTCTGGGACAGTATGCCCTTCTGGAGCACCTTCTTCCGGGCGCTGGGCTACCGGGTGAAATTTTCCCACAAAAGCTCCCGCAAACTGTATGAGCAGGGGCTGCAATATGTGGCCTCCGACACGGTCTGTTTCCCGGCCAAACTGGTACACGGTCACATCATGGATTTGGCTCAGGCGGGGGTCGACCGCATCTTTTTCCCCTATGTAATGCACATGCCCCCGGAGGGGGTGGACAAGCTCAGCCCCTATGTCTGCTCCGTCCTCCAGGGCTATCCCATGGTGGTGCGCAACTCCCAGGACCCGGCACGAGGCGGGAAGGTCATCTTTGATACCCCTGTCTTTCACTGGTTCGCAGAGAAGGACCGGAAGAAGCAGATTTGCCGCTACGCGGTGGAGACGTTGGGCACTACCAAAGGAGAGGCCGAGTCCGCCTTCCGGGACGGCGAACAGGCGCTGCTCACCTTCCGCAGTATCCTGGCCGAGCGGGGCGAGGAAGTGCTGCGCCAGGTGCATGAAAACGGCTCCTATGCGGTGGTGCTGGCCGGGCGGCCCTACCACACCGACCCCTTCATCTGCCACGACATCTTCAAGCGGTTCGAAGAGCGGGGCGTACCGGTGCTGACCGTGGACAGCCTGCCCCATCTCAGTGAGCAGGATTTGAAAAACACCACCATCGAAATCACCAACAACTTCCACACCCGGATGCTGGAGGGCGCGATGGTAGCGGCGAAAGACCCAGCACTGGAGTACGTGCAGATCGTCAGCTTCGGCTGCGGCCACGACGCCATTTTGTCCGACGAAATCAGCCGCATTCTCACCGAGAGCGGCAATAAATCCCCCCTCATCCTCAAGGTGGACGAGAGCGACGCTACCGGCTCCCTGGGGATTCGTATCCAGTCCTTCCTGGAAACCATTGAAATCAAGCGGCGGGACACCCGACTGCGGGAGGCCATGCTGCACTGGTATAAAGAGTTACCCGAACCCAGCCCGACCAAATTCTATAAGCAGGACAAGAAAACCCGCACGATTTTGGTTCCCAACATCTCCAGTGAAGTGTCCGTCCTGCTCTCCGCCATCATGGAGAAGGAGAATTATAAGGTTCAGACGCTGCCCATCGGCGGACGGGAGCAAATCGCGCTGGGAAAGAAGTATGTCCACAACGATATCTGCTTCCCCTGCCAGATGGTAATTGGGGAACTCATCAGCGCCTTGCAGGAGGGCCATTACCGGCAGGACGAGGTGGCCGTTGCTATGGTGAAGTTCCAGTGCGACTGCCGGATGTCCCATTATGCGGGACTGCTGCGCAAGGGCCTGGACAGAGCCGGGTTCACGGAGGTCCCCATCGTCACCACGGACATGGGCGACACGAAGGAGATGCACCCCGGCGTTGCCGTCCTTGGTGTCAGCGCGGTCTGGGAGGCGGTTTGGACGTTTATGATGCTGGACATTCTCACCGACCTTTGCCGGAAGATCCGTCCCTATGAGCTGCACCCCGGCGAAACAGACGAGGTCTATCAGGACTGCGTCGCGCAGATTGCAGAAGGAATCCGCAGCGGCGTGGGCAGCGCAAGGCGTGCCTTTGCTCACTGTATTGACCGGATGGGGGATATTCCCTATGACCGGAGCCACCTGAAACCAAAGGTGTTCGTCACCGGCGAGCTGCTGGTGACCTATCACCCAGGCTCTAACTTCAACATCGAGCGGTACTTAGAGGCCAACGGCATGGAGACGGCCTTTCCCAGGATCACCGACCAGCTGCGGAAGGATTTCCGGGCAACAGAGTGTGAAATCAAGGATTACCACGCCAACATCCCGCCCTATCCCCAGCTGGTGGAGGGACTGTTTGACTATGTGCAAAGGCAACTGGAAAAGGTCGCCATTCGGCACCCGCTTTATGAATACGCCAGAAAGCCGAAGGAACTGTATCAGGAGGTCAGCGACATCATCCCGGAAACGCTGAGCTGCGGTGAGGGCTGGCTGATGGCGGCGGAAATCGCCCACAACGCCAAAGAGGGCGTCAAATCCTTTATCATTTTGCAGCCCTTCGGCTGTCTGCCCAACCATGTCTGCGGCCGGGGCGTCATTAAGCGGCTCAAGGAGGAGTACCCGGACATTTCCATCCTGCCCCTGGATTTGGACCCGGACACCAGCTATGCCAACGTGGAGAACCGTCTGCAAATGCTCATCATGAATCACGGGGCGCAGGCAGGGAGCGAAGCGGAAGTGCCGCTTGACGGCGGAGCAAAGCAGAAGTCCCCCTTGAGGGTAGAGCAGGCGGCGCAAGCCGCCGCCAGCTGAGGCGGTTCCTCCCCTTCCGCGTTCCACCCCCGCAAGGCAAAAAACGAACGAGCGAGAACTTTCTTCCTGGAAGTCCTCGCTCGTTTTTGACTGTCCTATTTGTCCGTTGTCCCATTTTCCCCCGACGCCGGACGATACTCCACATACGCATAGGTGCTCTGCTCGCTCCGCTTCTGCATGCAGGCATAAACCTGATCCCTCAGCTTTTCCTTTTGCGCCTGGGGTTTGAGGCTGGCATCTGCATAAAACGGGCCGTCCAGATACACGGTGGCCCTGGGCTTTTTTGAGATCCTTCGGCGCTGGTAAGTGGTGGTCATGCAAAAGGCCGGGACCTCGTTTTTGACTGCATAGTCGAATGAGGTGGCAGGGTACGGCCTGATTTGGGTGCAGTACGGCCAGACGTGCTGCTCCGGGTAAACGATGACGCAGTTGTTTTCCCGCAGCCGCTGGCGGACGGCGGCGAGGAATTTTTTCATCTGCTGGAAGTCCGATGGAATCGGCAGCGCGCCCATCCACGGCAGCAGCGCGCCAATGACCGGAATCCCCAGGTTGGCGGGACTTGCAATCGTGTAGCATCGTTTGGGAGCGCATACCAGGCCGGGAACAAACACATCTCCGATGGGCTGGGTATGGTTTCCATAGACCACTGCGCCAGTATTGCGATAGTCCTTCCAGTCGACGGTCCTGACGATTTTCAGGTGCAAGACGAGCTTCCCGTAGAGCAAAGCAAACAGATAGCCAACGGCGTACAAAATTGGCCGGGCGAATTTGGCTCCCTTGCTCTCCCGTATCCAAACGTAATCTTCGGGCAAAGTATGATCTTGATCGGAACTTTTTACGAAGTCGTCATGAAGTGTTTTGTAATATCGAACGCGGTTCGTGTCAGTCAATCTTGATTCATCTCCAGGTTACAATCTCTTTGTTTCATGGTATCTCTTATATTTTACTCCACGCGCCTTAAAACCTCAACCCCGGAACTGGAGTAAAAATCAGATAGAAGCAGTCAGTCAACCAGGCCTCCCGCTGCCTGACAGTATCTGTGATTCCAGATAGCTGTCAGCGTTTTTCTCAAATCTCTGCGCGTCAGGGCATTATCGAAGCACACTGGGCCGTTTCGTCATTTGCTGGGAAAATCTTCTCTTTTTGCCTTTTCATAATCTTCCCGGAAGCGCAAATACTACCTCCGCGACATCATTCAGGCGGCGCAGCTGACCCGCTGCCCGCCATGATCCCAATTTGGAGGTAGAGAGATATGAAAGCGACAGGAATTGTGCGGCGGATCGACGACTTGGGCCGTGTGGTCATTCCCAAAGAGATTCGGCGGACCATGCGTATCCGGGAGGGCGACCCGCTGGAAATCTATACAGACCGGGACGGAGAAGTGATTTTCAAAAAATACTCCTTGATGGGCAGCCTCAGCGACTTTGCCGGTCAGTTCTGCGAGACGCTCTACAAAACCACCGGCCACCCTGCGGTCATTACTGACCGGGACGCGGTGATTTCCGTCTCCGGTCTGCCCCGGCGGGAACTGATGCAGGGGCGCATTTCCCTCCCCCTGGAAAACATCATGGAGGGGCGGCAGGTCTACCAGTACCGCCCCGGAGAGGCCCGACTGCCCCTGACGGACAGTTACCCGGAGGCCGCGGTGTTCACCGCCGCCCCCATCCTGAGCCAGGGAGATGTGCTGGGCTGTGTGGTGTTTTCCGGGAAAGAGGCGGACAGCCCCATGGGAGAGACGGAATATAAGCTGGCCCAGACTGTGTCCGGTTTCCTGGGGCGGCACATGGAAAACTGACGGTTTCGCCGTATCCACTACACCCAAAGAAAACAAATATCGGTAGAGCGCGGCCAGCTGCTCCAGCCAGTTGCCTCCCCCCAAACAGAAAGGCTCCCGACGCAGCTGCTTTCTGCGCGGGAACCTTTTTCACAGGGCAAAATGGTAAATTTGCCTCGCATAATCGTATGCTGCTCACTGTCCGCCTTCCAGCCGGTACTTCTGCTGGACAAACTGCACCATCTGCCGGGCGGTGCGGAACAGCTTCCGGTTGGTGCGGTAGGTCAGAAAGATGTCCCGGCTGCTGGTCAATCCCTCCAGAGGGACCTCCGCAATCCGGTCCCAGGGCAGGTGGTCAACCCTGGCAAGAATCGCCACTCCCATGCCCTCCGCCACCAGGTTGGCAATGGCCGGCTCATTGTAGGCGTAGTGGCATAGGTCCGGCTGAACGTTCTGCTGATGAAGGTAATCCATGATGGGCTTGTGCATGGGAGAACGCTCAAAATAGGTCACCATCGGCGCACCGTTCAGCTCGCTCCCCGTCAATGGGACCCCCTCCTGCTGGTATTTTTTCTCCATCCAGTGGCCTTTGGGAACAATGAGTACCAGAGGCTGGCGGAGAATGGGAATTTGGGTCAACTCGTTGTGGCCGTTGATAGCGGAGCTGAACGCCAAATCCACCGTGTTATTTTGTAGGGCCTGGATGATCTCACCGGTGTCCATCTCCACGGACTTCAAATGGGCGGAGGAGGCCCGACCGGTGGCCTGGAACGCCCGGAACAGCTGGGGCAGAAAATGCTCCGACAGGGGATTGATATAGGCAATGGTCAGCGTGTCCTCCGCCTGGTCTTTCAGGCGTTTCATCTCCCGTGTGGCGGCGTCCACGTCCCGGATGATCTGCCGGGCGTGATAGAGGAACACCTCTCCCTCTGCGGTCAGGGCGATGCCTCGGCCCCGCTTCTCGAACAGAGGGACCCCCAGCTCGTCCTCCAGCTTGCTCAGCGACATGCTCAGGCTGGGCTGAGCAATCATCAGCTCCTTGGCAGCGCTGGCCATGTGCATTCGCTCTGCCGTTTTTTCAAAATAGATGATTTGATTCAGCGTCATGTCTCGTCTCTCTCCTGTTCACCACAAGCCCTCTTTTACTTATATAGGATATATCAATTTTGGCTATTAGTCAAGAGTTTAAAGTGATGAAACATATACGCAATGGAAGGTTCTCTCTATCCGACACCGGTTTTTCCCGCCTCCGGGAAGATACAGAGCACGTATTCCCGAAACACATAATCCACGTTGGCCGGGGTCACCCCTGTATACAGGTTCGTGCCGATTTGAACGGTGGCTCCGTCCGCCTTGCAAAGGCCCAAGCAGGGAGAGGGCTTCGCCACAACCTGTCCCGTCAGGTCATTTTCCTGAATCAACGTCTGGAATCGCTCCAGAACCTCCTCCGCCAGCTGCCGTTTACAGGCCCCATTCGACTCCATACAGACCAATACCTCAAACATAACGAACCTCCTAACCTTTCATCGCGGGAACAGCAGCGCCCGCAGGAGACGCAGAACGTCGTTCTGTCCTCCTTCGGGCGCAACATTTAAGACGAAATTGCCTTAAAGTAACCTGTTTTGTTCTGAAACCTGTACTGCTTTTATCTGTTGCGGCGGTGGAGACATTTCAAGGTCACAACGCCGTTAAATTTTATTATAATAAAGTACAGGTGGAAAGTCAATTACAAATTGCAGCTTTTTGGCGGATAACCTGCATAATTCACATTTCGTACATATTTTTCTGTCACATTTCCGCAGCAGAACACTTATTTTACAAAGCACACCGCCCGGAGATTGCCTCCGGGCGGTGAGAGCCTGTCGAAAAACGACAGGCTCTCGACCAAAATCACGGATTTTGGTCGAAAATGCGGCCCCGGCAGCGCACATCGTCGGAGCAGACTTCATATTCTTCGCTTCCGGCTAAAGCCGAAAGCTCATCCATTCCGTTGCTCCTCCTCTCCCGTCCAAACCCGCTTCGCTGGGCTTTGGCCGGGTTCCCTATGCGCACGTTTGGGGCCTCCGCCGTCAAGCGGCACTTCCGGGGCGTTGCCCCTCCCTGCCTGTGTGCTTTTGCCGGTACACGCCCGGCTAAAAGCACGGATTTCATTTTATTTTGTTGCTTGCGCAACAAAACTCCTGCGGAGGGCTTTCATAACATTTTACGCCACTTCATTTTGGGAAATTGGCTTTTTTGACAATCTTAAGAATTATAATGTTTCAGCAGCGGCCTCTTAAATCCTGTCGCTGAATTTATAGCCGATGCCCCAGATGGTCAGGATGTACTCCGGCGCGTCGGGATGAGGTTCGATTTTTTTCCGCAGCTTCCGGATAAACGCCATGATATTGCTGTCGTCCATCAGATACTCGCCGTCCCAGACGGCCTGATAAATCTGCTCTTTGGTGAAAACCTCGCCTCGGTTTTTCGCCAGAAACAACAGAATATCAAACTCCTTCGGCGTCAATGAGATCTCATTCTGCCCCATTTTCACGCGCCGCGCAGCGGGGTAGATATGCAGCTCGCCGCAGACGATTTCAGAAGCATTTGACACACTGCCGGTATCGCCAAGCTCCAGCATCAATGTCTGGCTGTTTCCCTGTGCCAAATCGGAAAGCGCGTCCAGTAGCTCCTGTGCGCCTGCGGCATCCCCCGGCGCTGTTTTCAGCTTTTCACGCAGCCAGGAAACCGTAACGGAATCCAGGCTGACAAAACCAACTCTTTTCTTCATGGGACACCTCCTTACAGCAGCTCTTGGTGCTTCTTAAAATAGAAGTACTTTGCGCCGCTGATGGCAAGCAGATAGCAGATCACATCCAGCAGCAGAAAACCATAATAGCCCACCGGAAGGGCCGTCAGTCCCAAATAACCGCCCACCGGCGTGACAGTAAATATGGTAAACAGGACGACGCCCAGGATCGTGACCAGAAAGACCGCATGAGAGGGCTTGCTCTGGAGGAACGGAATTTTGCTGGTACGCAGCAGATGCAGGATCAGCACCTGCGTCCACATGGATTCCAAAAACCACCCGGTCTGAAACAGGGAAATGAAAGCCGCCTGTCCGGACGGGTCAAGCCCGGCAAAGCTGCCCCCGCAAAGGGAAGGGCAGAGAACGAAATACAGGAATGCGAAGGTCAGCACATCAAAGACGGAGCTGATCGGGCCGAACCGACACATAAACCGCCCCAGATGTTTTCCTGTCCAGTGAATCGGAGCCTCCAACTGTTCTGTATCCACATTGTCCCAGGGTAAGATCAGGCACAACGTATCATACAGGAGATTTAAGAGCAGCAGTTGGAGCGAGGTCATGGGAAAGAAGGGCAGCAGAACGCTGGCGACGACGACGGCGCAGATGTTCCCGAAGTTGGAGGAGGCCGTGATTTTGATATACTTCGCCATATTCGCAAATGCCCGCCGTCCCTCCAGAATGCCCTGCTCCAGCACATTCAAATCCTTCCTGAGCAGAATGACATCGGCGCTCTCCTTGACGGCCTCCGCCGCCGTATCCACGGAAATCCCCACGTTGGCAGCCAGCTCTGCGGACAGGTCGTTCATCCCGTCCCCCAGAAACCCGACACTGTGGCCGTTCTGCTGCAAAAGCTCTACGATCTGGGCCTTCTGTCTGGGAGACAGTTCCGCAAAGACGGTAGTCTGCTCGATGAGCAGGGGAAGCTCATTTTCAGAGATTAGCTCCAGTTCCTCCCCGGTCAGGACATGGTCTGTCTCTATGCCGAGGCGGGAACAAATGGAAATTGCTGTGTTCTGGTCGTCCCCAGTCAGAACACGAACATCCACCTTTAGTTTTTTCAGACGTTCCATGGCCTCCGCAGCGCTTTTCTTCGGCGCATCGAAAAAGCCGAGATACCCCAGAAGGATGAAGTCTGATTCCTCCCCGCTCAGAACAGAAGCGCTGGTTCTCCGGCAGGCAACGGCAAGAACTTTCATGCCGTCCTCGGTCATCTCGTCCACGATGGCGTGGGCGTCCTGAACGGAATTTCCCTGAATCGGAATTTGCTCTCCCTTAAACTGGACATACTGGCACCTTGACACGACCTGTTCTACATTGCCTTTGATGATGTGCAGATTTTCTGTTTCTCCTTTCAGCAGGATGCCAACGGATTTGTGGGTGTAATCAAAGGGCTGCTCGTCCAGGAGGACGCTGCCTTTAGAAAGCGTTTCAAAGTGTGCTTCCCTGCCGGGCATGTCTTGGCAGTTCAAAATCGCCGTGTCCAGGTGATTTTTCACGCCGCTGTGATAGTAGCTGTTCAGAAAGGCATAATCCAGAACCGTTTCGCTCTCATTCCCCAGAATATCCATGAAATATTCCAGCGTAACGGTATCTTCGGTCAGGGTGCCTGTCTTATCCACACAGAGCAGATCCATGCTGCCCAGGGACTGCATGGCGTTGATGTTTTTTACCACCGTTTGCTTTTGCCCCATGGAAAAGCTGCCCTTAGCCAGACAGGCGTTGACCACCATCGGCAGCATCTCCGGCGTCAGCCCCACCGCAACAGACAGGGCAAACAGAAACGCCTCCAGCCAGTTGCCCTTGGTCAGCCCACTGGCGAGAAAAACCACCGGAACCAGAATCACCATGAACTTGATCAGCACCCAGGCGATGGACGCCGATCCGCGGTCAAATTCCTCTTTTCGGTTTGAGGGCGTTGCGGAGAAATTCCCGTAAACGGTATCGGCTCCGACGGCCAGAACGACGCCGACTCCCTTGCCTCCGGTGACGGTCGTCCCCTGAAAGACGGTGTTGCTGTACGCGCTGATTTTGGTCGGGGCTTCCGCCAGCGGCAGGGTGTTCTTTTCCAAAATCCTGCTTTCTCCGGTGATGACAGATTGGGAAACGAAAAAGTCTGTTGCGTCCGTCAGGCGAATATCTGCCGGGATTCGGTCGCCGGCTTCCATACGGACCAGATCGCCAACCACCAGTTCATCCGAACATACCTCCTGCCAGACACCGTCCCGACAGACAGAGACCGTGGTCTGTACCAGCTGGGTCAGGCGGTCGGCCACACGCTTTGCCCGAAGCTCCTGAATCAGCCGTATGATACCGCTCAAAACCAGCATCAGGCTGATGATCAAAACCGAAGAAAGCCCTTGCCCGTATTGCTCCGGCATCAGAATATCTGTGAACAGCAGGATAACCGCCAACAGGAAAAGGATCACTGTGAAGGGGTTAATAAATGCTCTGCGGATGCAATGCGGGATGGTGTTTTCCTTTTTGTCGCTTACCGTCTGCTCATTTCCGCCATATTTTTTCCGATTCTGGCGCACCTGCTCCTGAGTCAAGCCCTTTTCACTGGAATGGGTTTTCTCAATAACGGTCGAACAGGAAGCGCAAGCATATTCCCGTATTCGGGGATGGATCATCTCTTTCATGGGTCAAGTCTCCTCACCGCTCAAACTTTGTCGCTCTCATTATAACATAGAAAGCGAAGTGCAAATCTTGCTTTTTTCTTGTTCTTGAGCGTGATAGAAACGCAGCACAAAAAATGCCGCCGTACAGGGAAGTTTCCTGTACAGCGGCATTCATTTAATCCTTTAATCCTTTAATCCTTCAGTCCGTGCGTTCCCGCCATATCCCTGGCATACTGCTCTAACTCGCCGGAGAATACCAGCCTGGCGTAGGTCAACGGTTCATTGTAAATCAGCCAGTCAATCTCCGTCTGCATGGGGATGGTGGGGCAAATTTCATCGTCCACCCCTGGGGTGTAGATGCTGATCTCGGTCCTATCGTCGAACCGCAATTCCACGCTGGCAGTGTCAATGTTAAACTCACAGTGTATCAGCTTCATAGTAGCATTCCTCCGTTATTCCACAATATAGTTCGATAATGCACAAGAACCGCCTGCTTTCTTGTTAGAAAAACAAGGTTCTATAATAAATGTTGGGGTCAGGTAAAGCACCTGGCCCCAAATTCATAA
>JAJBVG010000071.1 GCA_020859945.1 Clostridiales bacterium
CTATAACTTCTCACGATACTTAATACCCTCAAGAATGACTTTTTTGACAATCTGGGCCCTCCCGGAGCGAAAAAGCTCCGGGAGGGCAAAATATGCGTTACTTTCTTACAGGCAGGTGTACCCCATCAGGTATTCATCCACCTCTCGTGCGCAGGCCCGCCCTTCGGCGATGCCCCACACCACCAGGGACTGACCCCGGTGCATGTCGCCGGCGGTAAAGACCTTTTCCACGTTGGTCTTATAGCTGCCCTCGGCGGTCTTGACGTTGGTGCGCTGGTTCAGCTCCACGCCGAACGCCTCGGAGACGTACTTTTGGTTGCCCAGGAATCCGGCGGCGATGAGCAGCAGCTCGCAGGGGAGGGTTTCCTCGCTGCCCTCCACGGGCACCATCATGTTGCGGCCCGTCTTTTCGTCCTTTTTGGACTCCAGGTGGACGATGGTGACGGCGCACAGGTCGCCCTTTTCATCCTTGTGGAACTCCTTCACCGTGGTCTGGTAGATGCGGGGGTCCATGCCAAAGACGGCGATGGCTTCCTCGTGGCCGTAGTCGGTCTTGAGGACCCGGGGCCACTGGGGCCAGGGGTTGCTGGGCAGTCGGTCCACCGGGGGCTTGGGCATCATCTCCAGGGCAGTGATGCTCTTGCAGCCGTGGCGCATACAGGTGCCGATGCAGTCGTTGCCGGTGTCGCCGCCGCCCACCACGATGACGTTCTTGTCCTTGGCGGAGATGTTTTTGCCGTCGGTCAGGTTGCTGTCCAGCAGGCTCTTGGTGTTGCGCCGCAGGAAGTCCACGGCGAAGTAAATGCCGTTGGCGTCCCGCCCGGGGTTGTTCAGGTCCCGGGGGTTGGACGCGCCGCAGCACAGCACCACCGCGTCGTAGCTGTCCATCAGCTCCTGGGCGGAGACGGTGTTGCCCACGTCGGCGTTGGTGACGAAGGTGACGCCCTCCTCCTTCATCAGGTTCACCCGGCGGTCAATGATGTGCTTCTCCAGCTTCATGTTGGGGATGCCGTACATCATCAGGCCGCCGATGCGGTCGAACCGCTCGTAGACGGTGACGGAGTGGCCCCGACGGTTGAGCAGGTCGGCGGTGGCGAGACCGGAGGGGCCGGAGCCGACCACCGCGATGCGCTTGCCGGTGCGCACAGCGGGGATGCGGGGCTGGATCAGCCCGTTTTCCCAGCCGTACTCGATGAGGGCCAGCTCGTTTTCCTTGACCGTGACCGGGTCGCCGTTGGCGCCGCAGGTACACGCCGCCATGCACAGGCCGGGACACACCCGCCCGGTGAACTCCGGGAAGGAGGCCGTTTTGCACAGCCGGGTCAGGGCGTGCTCCCAGTTGCCCTTGTAAATCATATCGTTCCACTCAGGGATCAGGTTGTGGAGCGGGCAGCCGGAGAACATTCCGGCCAACTGTACACAGCTCTGGCAGAAGGGCACGCCGCAGTTCATGCAGCGGGCGCCCTGCTCCTGACGGGCCTCCCGGTCCAGCGGGGGGTGGAACTCGTTGAAGTTCTTAATGCGCTCCAGCGGCGCGATGGCCGGGTTTTCCTGGCGCTGATACTCTAAAAATCCAGTGGGTTTGCCCATGATTTCACCCTCCTTTTCAGTTGACGGACGCATAGAATGCGTCGATCTCCGCCTGCTCATGGCTCAGGCCCTTTTCCTCGGCCTTGGCGATGGCTTTCAGCATCTTGTTGTAATCGTTGGGCATGATTTTCTTAAAGAGGGGGATGTAGTCCTGGAAGTTCGCCAGAATTTCCTTGCCCTTTTCGGAGCCGGTGGCGGCTACGTGTTCCTCGATAAGGCCCTTCAGCTCCTGGATGTCGTGCTTCTGAGAGACGGTCTCCATGCTGACCATGGACTTGTTGACCCGCATATAGAGGTCACGGTGAGAGTCCAGCACGTAGGCGATGCCGCCGGACATACCGGCCGCGAAGTTCTTGCCGGTGCCGCCCAGCACCACCACGCGCCCGCCGGTCATGTACTCACAGCCGTGGTCGCCCACGCCCTCTACCACGGCCACAGCGCCGGAGTTGCGGACGCAGAACCGTTCCCCGGCCACGCCGGAGATGAATGCCTTGCCGGAGGTGGCCCCGTAGAAGGCCACGTTGCCGATGATGATGTTTTCGTCGGCCTTGAACTGGCTGCCCTTGGGCGGGTAGACGATGATTTTGCCGCCGGAAAGTCCCTTGCCCAGGTAGTCGTTGGAGTCGCCCTCCAGCTCCAGGGTCAGACCCTTGGGGATGAACGCGCCGAAGGACTGACCGCCGCCGCCGTAGCACTTGATGCGGTAGGTGTCCTCGGGGAGGGTGTTGCCGTGGAGCCGGGTGATTTCGCTGCCGAAGATGGTGCCCAGCGCCCGGTCAGTGGAGCTGATTTTCAGCTCGAGGGACTGGGGCTTGCCGCTCTTGAGGTTCCGGCCCATCTTTTTCAGGAACACGGCCTCGTCCACGGTCTTTTCCAGCTCGAAGTCGAAGGCTTTCTCCGGCTCGAAGTGACGCTCCGGGGAATCCACATAGGGGTTGTTCAGAATCAGGGACAGGTCCACGGTGTCAGCCCGGCCGATCTTCATGTCCTTGCGGCGCTCCAGCTTGTCGCTGCGTCCCACCATCTCGTCCACGGTGCGGAAGCCCAGCTTGGCCATGATTTCCCGCAGCTGGCGGGCGATGAACAGCATGTAGTTCTGGACGTGTTCGGGCTTGCCCTTGAACCGCTTGCGCAGCACCGGGTTTTGGGTGGCGATGCCCATGGGACAGGTGTCCTGGTTGCAGACCCGCATCATGACGCAGCCCATAGCTACCAGGGGGCCGGTGGCGAAGCCGAATTCCTCCGCGCCCAGCAGACAGGCGATAGCCACGTCACGGCCGGTCATCAGCTTGGAGTCGGCCTCGATGACTACCCGGGACCGCAGGCCGTTCTGAATCAGGGTCTGGTGGGTTTCCGCCACGCCCAGCTCCCAGGGGAGACCGGCGTTGTGGATGGAGCTCTTGGGGGCCGCGCCGGAGCCGCCGTCGTAGCCGGAGATGAGGATGACCTGCGCGCCGCCCTTGGCGACGCCAGCGGCGATGGTGCCCACGCCCGCCTCAGAGACCAGCTTCACGTTGATGCGGGCCTTGCGGTTGGCGTTTTTCAGGTCGTAGATCAGCTGGGCCAGGTCCTCGATGGAGTAGATGTCGTGGTGGGGCGGCGGGGAAATCAGCGACACGCCGGGGGTGGAGAACCGGGTCTTAGCCACCCAGGGGTAGACCTTCTTGCCGGGCAGGTGCCCGCCCTCGCCGGGCTTTGCGCCCTGGGCCATCTTGATCTGAATTTCGTTGCCGCTCATCAGGTACTCGGAGTTGACGCCGAACCGCCCGGAGGCCACCTGCACGATGGAGCAGGCTTTTTCGGTGCCGTACCGCTCTGGCGGCTCGCCGCCCTCGCCGGTGTTGGAGTGGGCGCCCAGCCGGTTCATGGCGATGGCAAGGCACTCGTGGGCCTCGGCGGAGAGGCAGCCGTAGCTCATGGCGGCGGTCTTGAACCGCTTGACGATTTCGTACTCGCTCTCCACCTCGTCCAGCGGAACGGCGGTGTCCGGGTCGAAGTGGAAGTCCATCAGCCCCCGGAGGGTGTGGGGGACGTCGGCGTTGTCCACGCACTCGGCGTACTGCTGATAGACGCTGTAATCGCCGGTGCGGACCGCCTGCTGGAGCAGGGCGATGACCTTGGGGTTGTAGAGGTGGTCCTCACAGCCGCTGCCCGCTCTCGACTTGTGGGTGCCGGGGGAGTCCAGGGTGGTGTCGATGGCCAGCCCCAGGGGGTCGAAGGCGTGGTTGTGGCGGTACTCCACCACCTCGCCGATCTCCTCCAGGCCGATGCCGCCCACCCGGGAGACGGTGTTGGTGAAGTATTCGTCGATGACCTCCTGCTTGATGCCGATGGCCTCGAAGATCTGGGCGGACTGGTAGGACTGGATGGTGGAAATACCCATCTTGGAGGCAATCTTGACGATGCCGTTGAGGACGGCCTTGTTGTAGTCGTCAATGGCGACGGACACTTCCTTGTCCAGCAGCTTTTTCTCCACCAGCTCACCGATGCACTCCTGGGCCAGATAGGGGTTGATGGCGGACGCGCCGTAGCCCAGCAGGGTGGCGAAGTGGTGGACCTCCCGCGGCTCCGCCGTCTCCACGATGACGGAGAGGCTGGTGCGCTTCTTGGTGCGGACCAGATACTGCTGCAAGGCGGAGACCGCCAGCAGGGAGGGGATGGCGACGTGGTTTTCGTCCACGCCCCGGTCAGAGAGGATGAGGATATTCGCGCCCTTCCGGTAGGCCCGGTTCGCGCTGACGAACATCCGGTCAATGGCCCGCTTCAAAGGGGTGTTCTTGTAGTAGAGCATGGAGATGGTCTCCACCTTGAAGCCGGGCTTCTTCATGTTGCGGATCTTCATCAGGTCGATGTTGGTGAGGATGGGGTCCTTGATGCGGAGCATGTTGCAGTTTTCCGCGCTCTCGCTGAGCAGGTTACCGTCCCGGCCCAGATAGACGGCGGTGTCCGTGACCACTTCCTCCCGGATGGCGTCGATGGGCGGGTTGGTGACCTGGGCGAACATCTGCTTGAAGTAGCTGAACAGGGGCTGATGCTTCTCGGAGAGGACCGCCAGGGGGATGTCCACGCCCATGGCGGCGGTAGGCTCCGCGCCGGTCTGGGCCATTTGCAGGATGGAGTCCTTGACCTCCTCGTAGGTGTAGCCGAAGGCTTTGTACAGCCGGTCCCGCTCCTCCTGGGTGTAACGGCGGATGTGGTGGTTGGGGATGGGCAGGTCCTTCAGGGTGGTCAGATTCTGGTCCAGCCACTCGCCATAGGGCTGGCGGAGAGCGTAGCGCTCTTTCAGCTCGTTGTCGTCGATGAGGCGGCCCGCCACGGTGTCCACCAGCAGCATTTTGCCGGGCTGGAGACGGGACTTGACGGCGACCTTCTCCGGCGGGAACTCCAGCACGCCCACCTCAGAGGAGAGGATGAGCTGGTCGTCGGTGGTGACGTAGTACCGGGAGGGCCGCAGGCCGTTCCGGTCCAGCACCGCGCCCATCACGTCGCCGTCGGTGAAGATGATGGAGGCGGGGCCGTCCCACGGCTCCATCATGGTGGCGTAATAGCGATAGAAGTCGTACTTCTCCCGGGCCATGCCCTTGTTGTTGGACCAGGGCTCGGGGATGCACATCATCACGGCCATGGGCAGCTCGATGCCGTTCATGACCAGGAATTCCAGGGTGTTGTCCAGCTGGGCGGAGTCGGAGCCATTGGGGTCCACCACGGGATAGACCTTATCTAGCTCTTCCTCGGTCATCACGTCGGAGGCCATGGTCTCCTCACGGGCCAGCATACGGTCGGCGTTGCCCCGGATGGTGTTGAT
>JAJBVG010000041.1 GCA_020859945.1 Clostridiales bacterium
ATATTTTTTTCGACAAGCTCATTTTGGGCTTGACTTTTTGTTTGCAGGCTTTCGCCAACATCGACAAGTATTCCACCGCCGGTCTGGTGACCCGGTTGACCACCGACGTGACCAACGTCCAGAACTCCTACCAGATGATTTTGCGGATGTGTACCCGCGCCCCGGCGTCGCTGATTTGCGCCATGGCCATGGCGTTCTTCATCAACGCGAGGCTGGCCAGCATCTACCTGGTGGCAGTCATCATCCTGGGGGCGCTGCTGTTTTTCATCTCCAGCCGCGCCATGAAGTACTTCAGCCAAGTTTTCAAGAAGTACGACGACCTGAACGCCTCCGTGCAGGAGAACGTTTCCGCCATTCGAGTGGTCAAGGCTTACGTCCGGGAGGACTATGAGACCGCCAAGTTCACCAAGGCCAGCCAGAACCTCTACAAGATGTTCGTCAAAGCGGAGGGCATCGTGGCGTGGAACAACCCGCTGATGATGGCCACCGTCTACACCTGCATCCTGCTGCTGAGCTGGATCGGCGCAAAGATGATCGTGGTGGGCAACCTGACCACCGGCGAGCTGATGAGCCTGCTGACCTACTGCATGAACATCCTGATGAGCCTGATGATGCTGTCTATGGTCTTTGTGATGATCACCATGTCTATGGCTGCGGCCCGGCGTATTTGCGAAGTGCTGGAGGAGGAACCCACCCTGACCAACCCGGAGCAGCCTGTCATGGAAGTGCCGGACGGCTCCATCGACTTCAATCACGTGAACTTCGCCTACAAAGAGGAAGGCAACCTGGTGCTGAGCGACATCGACCTGCACATCAAATCCGGCGAGACCATCGGCATCATCGGCGGCACCGGCAGTGCCAAGACCAGCCTGGTGAACCTGATTTCCCGCCTGTATGACGTGCAGAGCGGCAGTGTCTCTGTGGGCGGCCTGGACGTGCGGCAGTACGACATGGAGGTCCTGCGGAACCAGGTCTCCGTGGTGCTGCAAAAGAACGTCCTCTTCTCCGGCACCATCCTCGACAACCTTCGCTGGGGCAAAGAGGACGCCACCGAGGAGGAATGCATCGAAGCCTGCCAGCTGGCCTGCGCCGATGAGTTCATCGACCGGATGCCCGATGGGTACAACACCTACATCGAGCAGGGCGGTAACAACGTCTCCGGCGGCCAGAAGCAGCGGCTGTGCATTGCCCGCGCCCTGCTGAAGCACCCCAAGGTGCTGGTGCTGGACGACTCCACCAGCGCAGTGGACACCGCTACCGACGCGAAGATCCGCAAAGCCTTGGCCGACTTCATCCCTGAAACCACGAAAATCATCATCGCCCAGCGTATTTCCAGCGTCCAGAACGCAGACCGAATCCTGGTACTGGAGGACGGCAAGGTGAACGGATTCGGCACCCACGAGGAGCTGCTTGCCACCAACAAGATTTACCGTGAGGTCTATGAAGGCCAGACCCAGGGCGGCGGCGACTTCGACCATGCAGGAGGTGAGCAGTAATGCCCGGACCCAACACGCCCAGAGGCCAAAAGCCAAAAGTAAACAACCCCATGAAACTGCTGTTCCGTCTGCTGGCGTACATCATGAAGAGTTACGCCATTGCCTGGATCGTGGTGGTCATCTGTATTGTCACCACAGTGCTGTCCACGGTGCAGGGTACGCTGTTCATGCAGACCCTCATTGACGACTACATCACACCCCTGCTGACCCAGCCTGACCCGGATTTCAGCGGGCTGGCCGCGGCCATTACCCGCGTCGCTATTTTCTACGCCTGCGGCGTGCTGGCATCCCTGATTCAGAGCAGAGTAATGATTTATATCAGCCAGGGTACCCAGAAGAAACTGCGTGACGACGTGTTCTCTCATATGGAGACGCTGCCCATCAAGTATTTTGACACCCACGCCCACGGCGACATCATGTCCATCTACACCAACGACATCGACACCATGCGGCAGATGATCTCCCAGTCCATCCCTCAGATGCTGAACAGTTTCATCACCATCGTGGCTGTGCTGATTTCCATGATTCGGATGTCGCTGCCGCTGACTCTGCTGTCCCTGGTGGTGGTGTGCGGTATGCTGCTGGTTACAAGACAGCTGGCAGGACGCTCCGGCCGCTACTACACGGCCCAACAAAGGGATATCGGCATTGTAAACGGCTACATCGAGGAGATGATGGAAGGCCAGAAGGTGGTCAAGGTCTTTTGCCACGAGGAAAAGACCCTGGAGGAGTTCAAGAAGCGCAATGACCAGTTGTTCGACAGCGCCTACAACGCCAACCAGTATGCGAACTTCCTTGGCCCCATCAACTCTCAGTTGGGCAACCTGAACTACGTGCTCTGCGCGGTGGTGGGCGGCCTGCTGGCCATCAATGGGGTCGGCAGCTTTACCGTTGGCCGTTTGGCCTCCTTCCTGACGCTGAATAAGAGCCTGATGCAGCCCATCAACCAGATTTCCCAGCAGTTCAACTTCATCATCATGGCGTTGGCCGGTGCGGAACGTATCTTCGCCCTGCTGGACGAGGAGCCTGAGGTGGATGACGGCTACTGTGAGCTGGTCAACGTGGTCAATGCCGGCGGCACTCTGCTGGAAAGCCCCACCCGGACCGGTGTCTGGGGTTGGAAGCATCCCCACCAGAAGGAGGGCAACACCTCCATCACCGAGCTGACCGGTGACATCGTCATGGACGATGTGGACTTCGGTTATACCGATGACAAGATGGTGTTGCACAACATCAAGCTCTACGCCACGCCCGGTCAGAAGATTGCCTTTGTCGGATCCACTGGCGCGGGCAAGACCACCATCACCAACCTCATCAACCGCTTCTACGACATCCAGGATGGCAAGATCCGCTATGACGGCATCAACATCACGAAAATCAAGAAGCCTGACCTGCGCCGGTCCCTGGGCATCGTTTTGCAGGACACTCACCTCTTCACCGGCACCGTGATGGAGAACATCCGATACGGCAAGCTGGATGCCACCGACGAGGACTGCATCGCGGCGGCAAAGCTGGCCAACGCCGACGCTTTTATTCGCCACCTGCCCGAAGGGTACGACACCATGCTCACGGGCGACGGTGCGAACCTGTCACAGGGCCAGCGGCAGCTGCTGGCTATCGCCAGGGCTGCGGTGGCCGACCCGCCGGTGCTGATTCTGGATGAGGCCACCAGCTCCATCGACACCCGTACCGAACAGCTGGTGCAGGACGGCATGGATAAGCTGATGAACGGACGCACCACCTTCGTCATCGCTCACCGGCTGTCCACTGTCCGCAACTCCGACTGTATCATGGTTCTGGAACTGGGCCGCATCATCGAGCGCGGCACCCACGACCAGCTCATCGCCGAGAAGGGCAAATACTATCAGCTCTACACCGGCAACGCCATCAACAGCTAATTTATTACACCAAAGCAGCCTGTTCCACCGTTTCCGGAACGGGCTGCTTTGTCAGACAAAGGAAACGGAAGAGGGGAGAGGATACCTATGAAAAAGGAGGCGGACCGCACCAGCCAGGCCGCCACCCAGGACCTTGGCAGCGGCAGCGTTGGGGGCCTTCTGGCGCAGCTGGCAATTCCTGCGGTGGTGGCACAGGTCATCAACCTGCTTTACAACATCGTGGACCGCATTTACATCGGTCATATCCCGGAGGTGGGGGCCACCGCGCTGACGGGCGTGGGCTTGTTCACCGCCATTTTGATGTTGCTCAACGCCTTTGCAATGCTGGCCGGGTCGGGCGGCGCGCCCCGGGCCGCCATCGCCATGGGCACCAAAAAGAACGACGTGGCAGAGAAGATCATGGGCAACTGCTTTACGCTGCTGCTGTGCATGGCTGTGGTGCTGACTGTGGTGTTCTACGCTGCGGCACCTACATTGCTGCGGCTGTTCGGCGCCAGCGACGCCACGCTGCCCTACGCCGTGGCTTATGCCCGCATTTACATTTTGGGGTCGATTTTCGTTCTCCTCGTCCTGGGCATGAACCCCTTTATCACCACACAGGGCTTCTCCCGCGTCAGTATGTTGACCACGGTGATTGGGGCGGTTATTAACATCATCCTGGACCCCATCCTCATCTTCGGCCTGGGCCTGGGAGTGCGGGGCGCTGCCATTGCCACGGTGTTCAGCCAGGCGGTGAGCGCGGTATGGATTTTGCGTTTCCTGACGGGGAAAAAGACCATTCTTCACCTGCGGCGGGAGAACCTGCGGCTGGAAGGAAGTGTCATTCTGCCCTGTCTGGCTCTGGGCATCTCCAGCTTCGTCATGCTCAGCACGGAGGGGCTGTTGTCCATCAGCTTCACCTCCAGCCTGTCCCGCTATGGCGGCGACCTGGCTGTGGGCGCCATGACTATCATTACCAGCGTCAGCCAAATGGCGGTGCTGCCCATCCAGGGCATCTGCCAGGGCGGACAGCCCATTATGAGCTACAATTTCGGCGCCAAAAAGGACCAACGGGTCCGGCAGACCTTCAAACTCCAACTGACCGTCTGCGCGGTCTATGCCACTCTTTTCTGGGCGTTGGTGATGCTGGTTCCCCAGCTGTTTGCCTCCGCCTTTACCGCTAATGAGGAGCTGGTGGCGTACACCAGCTGGGCGCTGCGCATTTACGCGGCGGGTATTTTCGCCCTGGGCTTCCAGATGGCCTGCCAGCAGAGCTTTATGGCTCTGGGACAGGCCAGGACCAGTCTGCTGATGGCCTGTCTGCGTAAGCTGATACTGCTGATTCCGTTGATTTTCATCTTGCCCCACATTTTTACCGGCAATCAAGTCATGGCGGTGTTCCTGGCCGAGCCGGTCAGCGATGTGCTGGCTGCTGCGGTCACAGTGACCACCTTCCTGCTGAGCTTCAACAAAATTCTGGAAAAGGGAGCGTAAGGCATACCATAATAATGAGGGGCGTTGTAGAATAAAACAATTCTGACACGCGTTGGGGCAGCGAAAAATTGACACGCAATAATCGTGGAAGCCAGGGGAAACCCTGGCTTCCGTTATTTACGCAGCGCAGTGAGTGATGGATTCTGTAATTCCAGTGGCATACAAAAAAACGGCACCCATCAGAGAAACAGGCTCTAATGGGTGCCAATATTTAAAAACTATAGCTGTGATAGTGTTCTGGCGATATCATCGTCAATGCAAATGGACCGCTTTTCGATTTCCCTTGGGGAAAACGCTTCCCCGTAGTTTACACAGGCGTAAACCGCTTTGGGGTTCTTCGCTGTCATCTGCCAGAAGGGATATTTGATGATGACAGGGGTGTTCGCTCCCACGCCCAGCTCCAGAAACAGGACGTGCTGGTTCTCATGTCTGTGGAGAAAATCATTATACCGTTCCGCTGCCCTGTGCCAGCCCGCGTCCTCCACGAAGGTATCGTCACAGCGCAGATTCACATTCATGGGCGCGCCACAGACCGGGCAGTGGGGGACTAGCTCAGCAGGGATCTTCATGTCCCTCTGCTCAGCCACCATCTGCCGGACGATTTCTTCGTTGTCGTAGGTCTTTTTGTGGCAGGGTTTGGAGCATTGCCACAGGCCATAATCGCCTTGGGTATAGAACAGCCGCTTCTTATCGAACCCGGCCAGCTGGAACTGGTGGTCTACGTTGGTGGTCAGCACGAAATAGTCCTTATCCTTCACCAGTTCCAGCAGGTCGATGTAGGGCTTTCCCACGCCAGCCTCATAGCGGTTGACCAGGATATGCCGGGACCACCAGGCCCAGTACTCCTCCAGGGAGTCAAATGGATAAAACCCGCCGGAATACATATCGGTGATGCCGTATTTCCGGTGAAAGTCCGAGAAATATTTTTCAAACCGTTCCCCGTCGTAGCGCATCCCCGCCGAAGTGGACAGCCCCGCCCCTGCGCCGATGACGATGGCATCCGCCGTCTCCAGCTCCTTTTTCAGCCGGTCTATGTTATTGGAGCAGGTTTTGGTAGATTTCCAGGTCGATGTCCTTAAAAACATTGAAGATCACCTCAATTTTGCTGTGGGTTTGTTGTTGATACTCTTTCACGGTGCGGACGGCGATTTCCGCCGCTTTGTCGTTGGGGAAGTGGAACTCCCCGGTGGAGATGCAGCAGAACGCAACGCTTTGAATCCCGTCTTGCTCCGCCAAATCCAGACAGGAGCGATAGCAGGAGGCCAGCAGCTCCCGGTCCTTCCTGGTCAGCCAGTGACCGACGATGGGGCCGACGGTGTGGAGTACATAATCACAGGGCAGGTTGAACGCCGGAGTGAGTTTCGCTCTGCCGGTTTCCTCCTCGTGTCCCTGACGCTCCATTAGTTCCGCGCAGGCGGCGCGAAGCTGTACCCCCGCATAGGTGTGGATGGCGTTGTCAATGCAGCCGTGATTGGGGCAGAAGCAGCCCAGCATCTGAGAATTGGCGGCGTTGACGATGGCCCCACAGCGCAGGGTGGTAATGTCCCCCTGCCAGAGATAGAGGCCCTCCTGCGTCGGCGTCAGGTCGGATAAATCCGTAATGCCCTTCTGCCGGGTTGCCTCCTGCAAATAGGCGTCCTGCACTATCAAAAATTCTGCGCTGACCAGTTTTGGCATCCGCACGTTGAACAGCGCCCGAAGGAGCCGTTTCTGCTGAAATGCGTCAGCAGGTATCTCCATTCCCTGATACCGGGCGTCCTCAGCGAGGAGGGCCTTTATCAAATACACTCTGCGTTCGTCCTGGGTCATGGTTATCCTCTCTTTTCGACGGCCTGCTTGGGGCAGATTTCAGCGCAGCGTCCGCAGTGGAGACAGCGGCTCTGCTCGATGACCACTGGTGTGGCGGAGATATCGATGCACTTCTGGGGACAGACGGAGCAGCACAGCTTGCAGCCGATGCAGGCGCTGCCTACAAAATAGCCGCTGACGACAGCCTTCGGCTGGCCGATGACAATGCTGTCCCGTGTCACATGGGAGGGGTCGCTGATGTCGAAGTATTCCCCGCTGGCCTCGTACAGCCGGAACACCTCCAAGGCGCTGCGGGTGTCTCCAGGGTAAATCTCCTGCATATAGGGGTTCTTTTCAAACATCTCGTCCAGCTTTTCACTGCCGATGTTCTGAACCTTCCCCCGGAGAGAGACAGATTTTTTGTCCTTTGTTGCGGACAGGGCGATGTATTTCTGCTCCATCAGCTGGCTGTAAAAGGCTTTGCCTTTCGCTGTCAGGAAATACACACCCTGCTCATCCCACAGCATCATATCAATGGTGCGGGTCTGGGGATGGCCGTCCACGCCAATGGTGGCGACAGTGGTGGAGTGAATGACATCCACCAGCAGCTTCAAATAGTCGTTTCTATTCATATCGTATCGCTCCCCCGCATTGCTGGATGGAGCGTCTGGCAGCGTAGTTCTGCCGCCAGACGCCCCAAATTAGAACTCATAGGGCTGATTGCCGGAGAAGTCAGCAATCAGCAGATATTGGATGTACGGAACGTGAGCAATTAGCCAATGAGCCAGGCGGCCACTTCGTCGGCGGCTTTCATAGCCTCCTCGTTCTCTATGGCGGAGCCGGGGACATTGGCGTTGCCGACCACATAAGCCTTGTAATCCCGGAAACCGGCGGTGGCGAAGCTCTTCAGGTTGGTCTCCACCATCTGGGTGTATACATCCACGGGGCCGAAGCCAGCGAAGAAGTAACCAGCCAGCTTCTTGTCCTTGCGGGTGGCCATGGACATATCAGGCTGAGTGAAGTCCATGAAGGAGTAGGTACGATCCAGGAAAGCCTTCAGCTGGGCGGGGAACTGATCCCAATGGACAGGAGCCAAGATCAGCATAGCATCGCAGCTATCGATGGCGGGGATCAAAGCGGTGAAGTCATCCTTCTGGACGCAGTTGGGGGTGTGCTGACGCTTGCAGCCGTCGCAGGCGAGACACACCCGCACATCCTTCTCGCCGATGTTAAACGTTGTGACCTCAGCCTTCCCCTCCAGCTGCTCCGCAAATCTCTTTGCCAGAGCATAGGAGTTACCATTGCGGCGCTTGCTTGCGTTGACGATGAGTACCTTTTTCATAATGATGACCTCCAAAAATTCATTTTCTGTAAGGGGTTCTTCCTAACTGGTTTTATTGTACCAGCAGCTTGCCAGCCTGTGAAGTACGCACAATATTGTGGTATAGTTACCGGCAAGATACCATGCCTTGGCCGGTTTTCTGCGCTTTGGGAGACGATTTGATCGGAATCATCTTGCAATTCCCTCTTGCTGACTCTATAATAAAGGTGTACGGAGCATTTGTAAAGTAAGCACATTATTGTGCCATAGTTACCGTTTGGAAACCATAGGAGGGATTCATGATGGAGACAAACAAAGACATTCAGGCAACACCCGCCAGGGACTTGCCCGCCTGCCCTGTGGAGACGACCTTAATGCTCATCAGCGACAAATGGAAGGTATTGATCCTCCGTGACCTGATGCCTGGAACGAAACGGTTTGGCGAGCTGAAAAAATCCATCGGCCACGTTTCTCAGAAGGTGCTGACGGCGCAGCTGCGACAGATGGAGGCAAGCGGCCTTGTGACCCGCACCGTTTTCCCCGAAGTGCCGCCCCACGTGGAATATACCCTGACGGATTTGGGCTACAGCCTGAAACCGGTTTTGGACGCCATGTGGGAATGGGGGGAAAACTACAAAGCGAAAAACAGTTGAACGCCTTATAGCACCTTTTTGTTTGGGGAGGTACTGATTAAATGGCATTGAATGAAAAAATGGATTTCACCATAAAAACGAAGCAAGACCTGATCGATGCAGTTCAGGAAATCGGTATCCTGCCGTTATTTTGCAACTCCATCCCCGGTTTCTCTGTGGAGGAACACGTCGCCCCCTCTGCATGGTTCTCTGATGAGCCAGGCGTGTGGGAATGGAAAGGCCCCGTCATCCGGGAGGCGGGCTGTGCCTATGGAAAATTTTTTGAGAAAAAAGCGGCGTTTATCAGCGCAGAGTGGTTCCCGGACTTCGCCAACTACCGCAGAGACGGGTACGACTTCGATGCCCGCTATGATGATGGGCTGGCCTCCTACAAGGATAAGCAGCTTTTTGAGCTGCTGGAGGCCAATGCACCGGTGCTGTCCAAAACATTGAAGCGGGAGGGCAACTACAGAAAAGGCGGTACGACAGGATTTGACACCTCCATGAACCGCTTGCAGGCGCAGGGCTATGTGGTCATCAGCAATTTTGTATACATGAAAGATTGCTATGGAAAAGAGTACGGCTGGGGCGTGGCGGAGTATTCCACGCCGGAGAAATTCTTCGGAGATGCGTTCAAAGATGCAGTCTATCGGCGTCAGCCGGAGGAATCCTTTCAGCGTTTGCTGGAGCATCTGCATGAGATTTTGCCGAGCGCATCGGACAAGTCCTTGCACAGTTTCCTCAAGTGATGTCTTTGAAATAGCGTCGTTTTCAAGGTTGGACTTTTCTTTTCGCCTGACTTGTGGTATCCTGTCAGCAGGGTGATTTTCCAACCGGGACGAGCATAGGATACAGCGGTGGTGATAATGGTGAAATCCCGGCTGACTTCTTTTTTGTTCCTGCTGCTGTTCCTGCTGGCCCTGTCGTACCTGCTGTATTACGTGCAGGGGAGCGTCCAAACCTCCAACTACTGTCGCTTTCCCGCCCAGACGCTGGTGATCGACGCCGGGCACGGTGGGGAGGACGGCGGCGCGGTGGCTCTTTCCGGCACGGCGGAGAGTTCCATCAACTTGGCCATTGCGCTGAAAATGGACCAGCTTTGTGGTTTGTACGGCGTTCAAACCAAATTGGTGCGCACGGAGGATGTCTCCCTGGCTGACGCGGGCGCCGCCACCCTCCGGGAGAAGAAGCACACCGACCTTTTAAATCGGGTGGAACTGATTGAGAACACGGAAAACGCCGTGTTGCTCAGCATCCACCAGAACAACTATACCAGCGCGTCCTCTCAGGGGGCGCAAGTGTTTTTCCGAGCCGACGCCGAGAGCCAGCAGTGGGCGGTGCAGCTCCAGGAGCTGCTGCGGCAGAGCCTGGACCCGGACAACACCCGCCAGGCCACAGAGATTCCCGACGCTGTCTATCTGATGAACCACGTCTCCTGTCGGGCGGTGCTGGTGGAGTGCGGTTTTCTCTCCAACCCAGAGGAAAACGCCCTGCTGGAGACAGACGGCTATCAAACCCGCATCGCGGCGGCGCTGACGGCGTCCTATCTGCTTTACGAACAGTCTTAAATCTTTAGGTGATTGATACATGAAAGCGAAAACCCTGTTTTACTGCACCTCCTGCGGCAACGAATTTCCCAAGTGGCAGGGGAGATGTCCCGCCTGCGGCAACTGGAACACCATTGTGGAACAGCCCGCCGAGAGCAAAAAGGCCGCGTCTCCGGCCCGCTCCGGCCTGCGGCAAAAGGCGGTTCCCCAGCGACTGGCGGACGTGACCACATCAGAGGAGCTGCGGTTTTCCACGGGCATGAGCGAGCTGGACCGGGTGCTGGGCGGCGGAGCCGTTCAGGGGAGTCTGGTGCTGGTAGGCGGCGCGCCGGGCATCGGCAAGTCCACGCTGATGCTCCAAATCTGCAACGAGCTGTGCAAACAGTACACCGTCCTCTACGTCTCCGGCGAGGAATCCACCCGGCAAATCAAACTCCGTTCCCAGCGGTTGGGGGTAAGAGGGGAGACCCTGTATCTCCTTTCTGAGACCCATTTGGAGGACATCACCGACGCCGTCCATCAGGTCAGGCCGAACATCCTCATTGTGGACTCCATCCAGACCATCCTGACCGGCAGCTCCGATTCCCTGCCCGGCAGCGTCACCCAGGTGAAGCAATGCACCATGGCGCTGATGGAGCTGGCGAAAGGGGAGGGGCTGACCGTTTTCGTCATCGGCCATATCAACAAAGAAGGCTCCATCGCCGGGCCGAAGGTGCTGGAGCACATCGTGGACTGCGTGCTTTCCTTCGAGGGGGAGCAGCACCTGTCCTATCGTATCCTACGGGCCACCAAAAACCGCTTCGGTGCGACCAATGAGATCGGTGTGTTTGAAATGCTGGACGAAGGGCTTGCGGAGGTGCCCAACCCCTCGGAAATGCTGCTCAGCGGCAGGCCGGAGGGTGCGCCGGGGACCTGTGTCACCTGCGTGATGGAAGGGGTGCGCCCCGTGCTGGCGGAGGTGCAGGCATTGGTTACTTCTTCCAGTTTTGCGGTGCCGCGGCGCACCAGCAATGGCATCGACTACAACCGGGCCATGATGCTGATGGCCGTGCTAGAGAAGCGGGGCGGCCTGAACGTGGGCGGCTGCGACGCCTACTTGAATGTCATCGGCGGACTGAACCTGGGGGAACCGGCGGCGGATTTGGCCACGATTTTGGCGTTCGCGTCCAGTTTCCGGGGCAGACCGGTGCCAAATGACCTGGCCGCCATCGGTGAGGTGGGACTGACCGGCGAGCTGCGCACCGTCAACGGCCTGAGCCAGCGACTCAGTGAGGTACATCGCATGGGCTTTACCAAGTGCATGATCCCCAGCCGGAACAGCGCCCGGCTCCAGGAGATACCGGGGTTGCAGCTAATCCCCGTGAAAAACATCCGGGAGGCGCTGGCGGTGCTGCTGTGACACGCATCTCTTTGACCGTTGGCACACTCCCGCGAAAAACAAATGCAACCGGCCCTCTCAACGCCTTTTCCCTCTAGGGAAGGGGCTCAGAGAAAAGTCAACAAAATAAAAATTTTGTTGACTTCGAGGGAGGCAAAATCCAGCCTCCCTCCGGGCAGCCCCCAATTTTCAGCCAATTTAACACTGAGAAAGGAACACATTTTTTATGGATTATCGCAGCGCACCAAAGATTTTGGTGGATTTTCTATCGTACCATGAGAGCGTCCAGGGACATTCCTCTGGCACCGTGGACGAATACTTTCTGGACCTGCGGAGTTTTCTCCGTTACATGAAGCAGCGCCGAAACCCGGAGCTGGCCGACCTGGACCCGGAGTCTGTGGACATCACTGACGTTGACCTGGCCTTTGTCCGCAGCATTTCGCTCAGCGAGGTTTACGACTATCTGGCGTATCTCTCACGGGAAAAAAATCTGAACAACGCATCCCGCGCCCGCAAGGTCTCCAGCATCCGGTCGTTCTTCAAGTACCTCTCCAACAAGACACACCAGCTGGACAACAACCCCGTTCAGGATCTGGACTCCCCCCGGCAGAAAAAAGCCCTGCCGCGCTACCTGACGCTGGATGAAAGCATCCAGCTCCTGGAAGCCGTTGACGGCAAAAATCAGGAGCGAGACTACTGTATTCTGATGTTGTTCCTCAACTGTGGCCTGCGTATCTCCGAGCTGGTGGGACTGAACGTCATGGACGTGCGGGAAAACACCATCCGGGTGCTGGGAAAAGGCAACAAAGAGCGCATTTTGTTCTTGAATGACGGGTGCAAACGGGCGATTTCCGACTATTTGGCGGTACGCAACGGCATGACGCTGATTGATAAACAGGCTTTTTTTGTCACTTCCCGCCGTACGCGGATGACCACCGCCGCCGTCCACAAAATGGTGAAAAAACGACTGTTGGAGGCGGGGTTGGACCCCACGCTCTATTCCGCCCACAAGCTGCGCCACACCGCCGCCACGCTGATGCTGCAAAATGGCGTGGACGTGCGCACTCTCCAGGAGGTGCTGGGCCACGATAACCTGAATACCACCCAAATCTACACCCACGTGGACAGCGACAGCCTCCGCATTGCGGCCAAGGCCAACCCTCTGAGCCAGGAGAAGCGAAAGAAGCCCTCCCCTTCCGATTCTGATAATTCTTCGGACTAAAGGTGATTCAGCCTGGTATCACCCCTAAAATGTGCAGAAAACGCAATTTTTGCGCCGGATACATGCTGAGAGGCCGGTTGTCCGCATCGTCACTGTGGGCCGCCACCAGCGTTGTCTCAAGCCTCGCCGGATGGGAGACGGACACAATAATCACGGTGTGAGCGAACCGCTCCCCATCAAAGCTCAGTTGTACGCAGTCCCCCGGCAGGCACTCCCCTGCCGCCGCGACTGCCGCCAACGGGCCGGGAGACCGCTCCTTTCGGGTCATAAAGTTAAAAAAATAAGGCACGCCAGTCCAGGACGGCGTGCGGTGGTTGGCGGTACGGTAATACCAGCCAAAAGTTTCTTGGTTGTTCATGACGCCGCTCCCGGCGTAGACGCACTGGGAGACAAAGCTGGTGCAGTCCCCGCCGTAGGGGTCAAAATTCAGGTAGGCGGGGTTCCGGTCAAAGGCCCAACGGTGGGCGTAGGCCACCGCCGCCTGCCGCTGATAGGGAAAGAGTGTTGGTTCCATAGAGCATCACCTCTCCCCTATCCTATGCGTCAATCCTCCATCACGTGATCGAAGCCGATGGAGAACAAGCTCTTGATGTGCTCATCGTCCAGGGAGTAGTAGACCACCTTCCCTGCCCGGCGGTTTTTGACAATGCGTCCCTGCTTCAAAATGCGCAGCTGGTGGGAGACGGCGGACTGGGACATATTCAAAATGCAGCTCAGGTCGCAGACGCACAGCTCGGAGATGGTCAAAGCGCAGATAATGCGGGTGCGGGTGGAGTCCCCCAACACCTTGAACAGCTCCGCCACCTCGTAGACCGGGCCTTCGTCGGGCATTTGCGCCTTCACTAGCGCCACGGAATCCTCGTGGATAACGCTGTTATCGCACATTTCGGACAGTTCGATACGTTTCATAGTTCCCTCCGTGGATGATAGAAAACCCCCGGCGAGGCATAGGCCCCGCCGGGAGCAATGCGTTGTGTCAATGACAGATTTGCAAAATCAGATCTTGCCGTCGGAGCCAAGGACGTTGACGATCTTGTGGGCGACCATGTCCTTGACAGCCTGACGAGCGGGCTTCAAATACTGGCGCGGATCGAAGTGATCGGGATGCTCGGCAAAATACTTGCGGATGTTGCCGGTCATGGCCAGACGAATGTCGGAGTCGATGTTGATTTTGCAGACAGCCAGCTTCGCGGCCTTGCGCAGCTGATCCTCGGGAATGCCGATGGCATCGGGCATGTTGCCGCCGTAGGTGTTGACCATCTTCACGAACTCCTGAGGAACGGAGGAGGAACCGTGCAGCACGATGGGGAAGCCGGGCAGACGCTTGATGCACTCTTCCAGCACGTCGAAACGCAGGGGAGGCGGAACCAGGATGCCGTCCTCGTTGCGGGTGCACTGGGCGGGGGTGAACTTATAAGCGCCGTGGGAGGTGCCGATGGCGATGGCCAGGGAATCGCAGCCGGTGCGGGTGACAAATTCCTCGACCTCTTCGGGACGGGTGTAGCTCTCCTTGCCAGCCTCGACAGAAACTTCATCCTCCACGCCGGCCAGGGTGCCCAGCTCGGCCTCGACCACAACACCGTGGTCATGGGCGTACTCGACGACCTTCTTGGTCAGGGCGATGTTGTCCTCAAAGGACTTGGAAGAAGCGTCGATCATGACGGAGGTAAAGCCGCCGTCGATGCAGGACTTGCACAGCTCGAAGGTGTCGCCATGGTCCAGATGCAGCGCGATGGGGATCTCGGGGTTCTCGATGACAGCGGCCTCGACCAGTTTCACCAGATAGGTGTGGTTGGCATAGGCACGGGCGCCCTTGGAGACCTGCAGGATGACGGGGCTTCTCAGCTCGCCGCAGGCTTCGGTGATGCCCTGAATGATTTCCATGTTGTTGACGTTGAAGGCGCCAATGGCGTAACCACCATTGTAAGCCTTTGCGAACATGTCTTTTGTGGTAACGAGAGGCATACGGATCAACTCCTTCTAAAATTTACGTTATTATTTTAACAGAAGCGATTGAAAAAAGCAAGAGGGTGTGGTATGATTTAGATGAAATTCCAAAAAGATATTCCAGAAAAACAGCCACATGAGGCGTTTGGCGCGGTTTGTGTCGGGAATTTCCACAAAAGTCTGCGTCATTTCCCAGGTGGCGGCCACTAAAACAACCAAATAGGAGGAAATTTCAACATGAGTGAACTCAAAGGCGCGATGATCATTGGCCAATCCGGCGGCCCCTCTTCTGTTATCAACTCCAGCTGCTACGGCGCGATCAAGGCCGGTCTGGACAGCGACGCCATCACCACCGTCTACGGTGCGGCCAACGGCATTGTCGGCGTGCTCAACGACAAGCTGTATATCATGGACGAAGAGGACCCTGCGGAGCTGGCGCTGATGCAGTATACCCCGTCCTCTGCCCTCGGCTCCTGCCGTTATAAGATCGCCGATCCCGATGTGGACGACACCGATTATAAGCGCATCCTTGAGATCTTCCAGAAATACAACGTCCGTTACTTCTTCTACAACGGCGGCAACGACTCCATGGACACCTGCAACAAGATCTCCAAGTATATGAAGAAGGTCGGCTATGACTGCCGCGTCATGGGCATCCCCAAGACCATCGACAACGACCTGTTTGGCACCGACCACTGCCCCGGCTTTGCCTCCGCCGCCAAGTATATCGCCACCTCCCTGGTGGAAGTCTATCAGGACGCCCACGTCTACGACAAAGGCCAGGTCACTATCGTGGAGATCATGGGCCGTCACGCTGGCTGGCTGGCTGGCGCCGCTTCCCTGGCCAAGGTCACCGGCTATGGCCCCGACCTGATCTATCTGCCTGAGGTGGACTTCAAGATGGACGAGTTCATCGAGGACGTGGAGCGCATCTGGAACGAGAACAAGAACGTCCTCATCGCCGTGTCCGAAGGCATCCACTACGCCGACGGTTCCTTCGTCTCCGAGGCCAAGACCTCCGCCACCGACGGCTTCGGCCATGCGCAGCTGGGCGGTCTGGCCGCTATGCTGGCCGACGTGGTCAAGAGCAAGATCGACGGCGTCAAAGTCCGTCCCATCGAGCTGTCCCTGCTCCAGCGCTGCGGTGCACACCTGGCCTCCCAGACCGACATCGACGAGGCGTTTATGGCGGGTCAGGCCGCTGTCAACTGCGCCGTCGCCGGTGAGACCGACCACATGGTCGCCTTCAAGTGCACCCGTGACGAGAACGGCTACAAGTGCGAGACCGAGCTGCTGCCCCTGTCCAAGGTCGCCAACTACGAGAAAAAGGTTCCCGTGGAGTGGATCAACGAGCGCGGCAACGATGTCTCCGATGAGTTCATCAAGTACGCTCTGCCCCTCATCCAGGGCGAGACCCAGATGAAGAAGGAGAACAGCCTGCCTCGCTTCGTCCATCTGAAGAAGGTCGTGGCCAAGTAAGCTGCCTGTAAGGGTTTCAAATATCCACCCTCTCCCCTGCCACATCTGCGGCGGGGGAGATTTTTCTGTTCCAACAGAACAAAAAAGTTCGCAGGCACTTCGACCTGCGAACTTTTTTGGCGGAGTGGGTGGGATTCGAACCCACGGTACCCAAAGGTACAACTGATTTCGAGTCAGTCCCGTTATGACCACTTCGATACCACTCCATCGCTCATACCAGCCTATTATGCCACAATCCGCCGGGAAACGCAAGAGATTCCCGGCGGATTTTTTGAAAATTTGTGTCGTATGTTGGTTCGGTATTCCTCGGCGCCCGGAGATGTACCTACATGGCGGCGACCAGCGTTGCCAGCGCGCCGGACATGCCGCCCCACAGCAGGAGCAGCACGAGGGCGAACATGACGATTTTCAGGGCTTTCCTGACGACACCCAGAAGGAGCGTCACCAGACCCAACAGGAAGAACAGCCCCAGCAACTGATCCATCGTCATTGCTGTGCCTCCCGGATGATCTCTTCGATGAGCACCCGCTCATCCATGGGGTATTTGACACCACGAATTTCCTGATAGTCCTCGTGGCCCTTGCCCGCCAGAATGACGATGTCCCCGGCCTGGCCGATGCTCATGCAGTAGGCGATGGCCTCCTTCCGGTCCGGGATGGTGACATAAGCTCCGTCCGCCTTGGCCACGCCGGTGAGGATGTCGTTGATGATGTCCATTGGCTCCTCAAAGCGGGGGTTGTCGCTGGTGACCACGGTCAAATCAGCCAGCCGGGAGGCCACCTCGCCCATCTCGTACCGGCGGCTCTTGGCCCGATTGCCGCCGCAGCCGAACAGACAGATGATCCGCTTCGGACCGTAGGCCCGGATATTGGTCAGCAGGGCCTCCAGGCTCATGGCGTTGTGGGCGTAGTCGATCATCAGGGTGTACTGGCCGGGGGTGGGGTAAATCTCCAGCCGTCCCTTGACCTGGATGGTATCCAACGCGGCGAGGACGTTCTCCCGGCTGACCCCCAGGTGGCGGCACAGAGCGATGGCCGCCAGGGAGTTGTATACGGTGAAGTCGCCAGGAATGTCCACCCGGACGGAATAGTTCTCCAGCCCCGTCAAATCGTAGGAGACACCCAGATAACCGGGCTGGTGGATGCGCTGGACGTTCACCGCCCGCAGGTCGGCGTTCTCGCCCATGCCGAAGGTCTCCAGCTGGCAGGTGTGATTTGCCATGACCTGCTCCAGGTAGTCGGCTTCGGCGTTGGCCAGGCCGATTTTACACCGCTGGAACAGCAAGCCCTTGCAGGCGATATACTCCTCCATGCTCTCATGCTCGCCGGGGCCGATGTGGTCTGGCTCCAAATTGGTGAAGATGCCGTAATCGTAGGTGAAGCCGGAGACCCGATCCAACTTGAGGGCCTGGGAGGAGACCTCCATGACCACATATTTGAGACCGGCATCCACCATCTCCGCGAAATATTGCTGCACCAGGTAGCTCTCTGGGGTGGTGTTGACGGCATGGATGTGCTTGTCGCCGATGATGACCTCGATGGTTCCGATGAGGCCGGTGGGCAGACCGGACTTCTCCAGGATGCCCTTAATCATATAGGTGGTAGTGGTCTTGCCCTTGGTGCCGGTGACGCCGATGGTGGTCAGCTTCTCCGCCGGGTGGCCGAACCAGGCGGCGGACAGCTCCGCCAGGGCCAGCCGCGCGTTTTCCACTTCGATGACGGTGACTTCCTCGGGGACTTCCACGGGATGCTCCACAACCACCGCCGCCGCGCCCTTTGCCAGCACGTCGGGGATATACTGGTGGCCGTCCGTCACCGCGCCGGGCATACAGACAAAGATGCAGCCGGGGACAGCTTTTCTGGAGTCGTAAACCAGCGCGGAAATTTCACTGTCCAAAGAACCCTGCACCAGGGTGTAGTTCATGCGAAAGACCAGGTCGATCAGTTTCATGGATGAATACCTCTTATATCATGTTTGTGGTGAATAGTTGGGAAAATGCGGTTTCAGTCGCACTCGCCCTCGAACACGGTCACGGCGGGGCCGGTCATAAAGACGCTGCCGTCGCTGACTTCAATTTCCAAATCGCCGCCCCGCAGGTGGACGGTGACGTGGTCATCGGTGAGGCCGTTGCGGACGCAGGCCACTGCGGTGGCACAGGCCCCGGTGCCGCAGGCCCAAGTTTCCCCTGCGCCCCGCTCCCAGACCCGCATCTGGACATTCTGCCGGTCCATGACCCGGACGAACTCGGTGTTCACCCGGTCGGGGAACATGGGGTGGTTTTCAAACTGGGGGCCAACTTTGTCGATGTCCAGCCCGTCCACATCCTCGCACCAGACCACGGCGTGGGGGTTGCCCATAGAGACGCAGGTCATGACCCAATCCTGCCCTGCCACGTTCACCGGCTGGCCTATGACGGTATCACCCAGGCCGACAACCGGGACCTCATCCGCCGCCAGGCCGGGGGCGCCCATGTCCACCCGCACCTTGGAGACTTTGCCGTTTTCCACGGTCAGGTCCAGGTATTTCATCCCGGCGTTGGTTTCCATCGCCAGGCGAGTCTTGTTGGTCAGGCCCTTGTCGTAGCAGAATTTCGCCACGCAGCGGATACCGTTGCCGCACATGGCTCCCTCGCTGCCGTCAGCGTTGTACATCCGCATACGGAAGTCGCCCTTGTCAGAGGGGCAAATCAGAATCAAACCGTCCGAGCCGATGCCGAAGTGCCGGTCACTGAGCCGGAGCGCCGTACCGTTGGGGTCGGCCAGAGGCTCTTTGGTGCAGTCCACATAGATATAGTCATTGCCACAGCCGTGCATTTTTGTAAATTTCATTTGTTGTCCCTCCTGATTTGGGGCGGTGCGCAGCAGATATGCGCACAGAGAATGCAACACTCTCTATTATACAGTCAAATTTTATAAAGTAAACTGGCGTTTCCGCTAAAAATTACGGCTGCGTCCCCTCTCCCGCTGGGAAGAAGCGGTAAGAGGAAAAGTTTTCTTTTCTGCCCATTCTCCGGCCCCAATTTTCTGAAAATATGGTATACTGAAAGCGTGAACAAACCTGTGAACAGGAGGCGCGCTTTATGGCAAAGAAAAGCAACCGCAACACCCGGCGCAAGATCGTCAGTGCCGCGTGGAAGCTCTTTTATGAGCAGGGCTATGACGAGACCACCGTGGACGAGATCATCGCCGCCAGCGGCACATCCAAAGGCTCCTTTTACCACTATTTCAGCGGCAAGGACGGGTTGCTCTCCTCCCTGTCCTCCCTGTTTGACGACAAATACGAGGAGCTGATGGAGGAGATGGACCCCCGGATGGACAGCTTTGAAAAACTGCTCTACCTGAACCGGGAGTTGTTCGCTTTCATCGAGAGCAGTATCTCGGTGGAACTGATGAGTCGGATGTATGCCACCCAGCTGACCACCTCCGGCGAACGCCACCTGATGGACCAGGGCAGAGTGTATTACAAGCTGCTGCGGAGCATCGCCGCCGAGGGCCAGGCCAGAGGGCAAATCACCGCCGCCCGCTCCCCGGCGGAGGTCAGCCGCATTTACGCCATGTGCGAACGGGCACTCATCTACGACTGGTGCATCCGGGGCGGGGAATACTCCCTGGCGGCCTATGGCCGGGAGATGATGCCCCTGCTGTTACATCAACTCCGGGGCGAGGTGTACCGATAGGCGGCGGCGCTCTAAAAAAGTTTTCCGTCTCCCCTATTTTATATTTGATAAACTGTACGGTAATTTTCTATTGATATTTCAATAAAAATCTGAATTAGAGCATAAAAAAGTCTGTAGTTCGTTCTGTAATTCGTTCTGTATTGACGTTCTTCTCTCAAGAGTGTAAAATAAAGCTAATTTTGAGAGAGAAAAGAGGAATCAATACCTATGTTATCTACCTCCACCATCTGCATGGTGATTGCCATCGTCTGCTATCTGGCGTTCCTGCTCTACCTGGGCTTCCGCTGCGCAGGCGGCAACCGCACCGTGGGCGACTACTACCTGGGCGGGCGCAAAATGGGGCCGCTGGTCACCGCCATGAGCGCTGAGGCGTCGGACATGTCATCCTGGCTGCTGATGGGTCTGCCCGGCGTGGCCTACGCCGCCGGCATCTGCGACGTGTTCTGGACCGCTCTCGGCCTGGGCATCGGCACCTACTTCAACTGGCTCATCGTGGCCAAGCGGCTGCGCCACTACTCCGCCCTGAACGACTCCGTCACCATCCCGGACTTCTTCGAGAACCGATTCCGGGACAACAGCCATATCCTGCTGGGCATTTCCGCCCTGGTCATCGTGGTGTTCTTCATCCCCTACACCGCCTCCGGATTCTCCGCCTGCGGCAAACTGTTCTCCTCTCTGTTCGGCATTGATTACGTGCTGGCTATGATCCTCTCCGCCATTGTCATCATCGCCTACACCGCCGCCGGCGGCTTCCGGGCGGCCTCGCTGACGGACTTCGTCCAGTCCATCGTCATGACTGTGGCGCTGATTGCGGTGCTGTGCTTCGGCGTGGCCTGCTGCGGCGGCGTTGGTGAAGTGACCAGCTATGCCACTTCCCTGCCCGGTTACATCGACCTGCTCAACACCCACGACTTCGCTACCGGTACCGCCACTTCTTACGGCGGCCTGCTGACCATCGTTTCCACAATGGCCTGGGGCCTGGGCTACTTTGGTATGCCCCATATCCTGCTCCGCTTTATGGCCATTGAGGACCCGGAGAAAATCAAGCTCAGCCGCCGGGTGGGTACTGTCTGGGTGTTCATCGCCATGGGCATCGCCATCTGCGTGGGCGTGGTGGCCCGCGCCCTGACCCATGTGGGCATTCTGGAGGAGCTGGCCGACTCTGAGCGGGCCGTGATCGGTATCGCCCAATACCTCTCCAGCTTTGGCATCCTGCCCGCTCTGCTGGCCGGTGTGGTGCTGGCCGGTATCCTGGCCTGCACCATGTCCACCTGCGACTCCCAGCTGCTGGCGGCGTCCTCCTCTATCTCGGAGAACATCATCCACGGCGTGTTTGGCCTGAAGCTCAACGAAAAGCAGACCATGCTCATGGCCCGCGGCACCCTGCTGGTCATCGCCATTATCGCCGTCATCTTCGCCCGGGACCCCGATAGCTCCGTGTTCGGCATCGTCTCCTTCGCATGGGCTGGATTCGGCGGAGCCTTCGGCCCGGTCATGCTGTGCGCCCTGTTCTGGAAGCGCTGCAACCGCTGGGGCGCTATTGTTGGTATGATCGGCGGCGGCGCGACGGTCTTTATCTGGGAGTACCTCATCAGTCCCATGGGCGGTGTGTTCGGCATTTACGAGCTGCTGCCGGGCTTCCTGGTTGGCCTGCTGCTTTGCGTAGTGGTTTCCCTGGCTACGCCGGAGCCTTCCCAGGAAATTCAGGACGAATTTGAGAAGGCCAAGGCAATGGACAAAGCCTGAGTAAACCTGATTTGATTGTAAACTCCGCCTGAACATTGGCCTTTCGCCGCTGTTCAGGCGGGGTTCTGTTTGTCTATCGTTTCCTTTGGCGGAGATGGGCGGACTTGGAAATTGGTTCATCCACAGCCCTGTGCAGAAATCGTTTTTTTCTTTTCGTAAATGAGACAGAACGCAGAGCCGGAGGTTCGATAAAACAGCGCGGGAACGTCTATCGGGACGCTCCCGCGCAAAGGCTTTCACGGATGTATTTGGCTTAGAACTGATCCGCCGCCCGGGAGATTGCCAGATTCGGCACCGCCCACAGCAGCAGGAATACCAGCATGGTCAGCGGCGTCAGCGACGCAAAGGCTAACGACCAGGTCAGGTAGAAAGCCAGCACCACGCCCACCAACGAGGCCAGCACAGCGATCCAGGCGTTCAGCCGGACCACGGCGCACAGCCGCCGTCCGCCCAGCACTGCATCAGAGTAGGAACCCATGCCCTCCCGGGTCAGCAACGCCCCCAGCACCGGATTATGCGGCTTGCCCTGCTCGGACAGCTCCCACCGCCGCTCGATGGGCGGATACTCCATTTGGCTCACTGGTAGGGCGTAGAGGGTTTGCAGCATACTGGGGATCACGTTGAAGTCGCGGGTGACCAGCACCGGGCGCACCCCACCCTTGACCAGGGCGTGAATCGCGGCCTTGGAGTAGTGGGACATATCGTATTTCAGGCTGAAAAAGCCCGCCAGCTTTTTGTTGATGACACAGTAGACTGTCCGGCGCAGCTTCATGCCGTTTTCCAGTTTGATATTCATGACGTTCAGGAAGCCGAAGGTGCC
Source organism: Clostridiales bacterium (assembly GCA_020859945.1). Classification (GTDB taxonomy): domain Bacteria; phylum Bacillota; class Clostridia; order Oscillospirales; family Oscillospiraceae; genus Onthomonas. The sequence goes on from JAJBVG010000041.1 coordinate 22,424, forward strand.
GATGAGCACCTGCTCCCCTCGGATGTCCGCCGTCAGTCCCCCGGCCTCGTAGCACTCCAGGTTGTCCACCCGGCGGTAAAATCCGCCCTGGCGACGCAGCTCAGCATCGAACAGGTGGTAGAGACCACTTCCCGCGCTGCGCAGCATGGAGGCTGTGCAGCCGGTGAGCTTCTCCAGAGAGACGCCCTCGCTGTGCTTGATGGACTTCATAATGACGCTGCCCTCCGGGAACAGGTCCTCATCCTTGACCAGGATGTTGGCCTTGCCCCGCATGGAAACCGCACCGTCCCAGCCCGCCAGCACTGCCCCGGAGCGGTCCAGCCGCCGGGTCAGGCGGAGGTAAGGCTGACCGAAAGCCAGCAGTCCGCTGATGGGAGCCGCTGCCACGAAGATGGTGGACAGACACCAGGGCAGCAGGGTCGGTCTGCCGCAACCCACCGAGGACACCATCGCGCAGACGATGGCGGCCACGATCAGCACAGGGGTCCAGGTGCGGTAAATGCGCTGCGCGCCGTCCATGCCCTGAATCTGGCTGCCAAAGCCTTCAGCGGTGCCTTCCTCCCGGTTGAAGGCGCTGATGCCGTCCCACTGGTCCTCGTCCAGCGTCACCCGGTAGGGCTGGGATGAGTTGGAGGCCGTCCGGCAGGAGAGATAGAGGGCCTTTTTGCGGTCATATGCGCCCCAAGCCGCTCCAAAGAGGCTGAGCAGCGCCAGCGCCGCGAAGGGCAGCGGCCCTTCCCGTCCCACCAGCGCGGACCACAGACCGTCCAACAGGGTGGTCAGCACGGCCAGCGCTGTGATGGTATGCAGGCCAGGTCTGCCCCGCCAGGGGGCGGTCAGGCCCATCCAGAGGATATCCAGCTCGATGGCTGCGCCCAAGGCCAGCCCCCAGGTCAGCACGCCAGACATGACCTGATGGTCCAGCAGCGCGGCGGGCAGTGGCAGCCCGCACCCCTCCGCGATGGAGAGGTAAAGCAGCACCAAAATCAGCGCGAAGGTGTAATAGAGCCGCTGGCGCATAAAACGCAGACCCAGTCGATAGCGGCTGGCCAGTTCCTCAGCGGAGAGATCCGGGGCCTTGGGCGGCTCCTTTCGTGGGCGGCGCTCCCGCCATGAGCGTTTTTTCTCCGGCGGCGTCTCCTCCGTGTCGGTGCCGGGAACGCTGTTGCTGTCGTCCCCTGGCTTCTCGGCCTCAGCAAACATATTGTCGGCAAAGTCATTGGCCTTGTCCTGGATGCGGCCCAGACCATCCCGGAAGAGCTTGCCCTTGGGGGTGGGCATCTCCACCACATTTTCTGCGGCCTCTTTCGCGGATTCCGCCTCCGCTCTGGCCTCTTCCACGGTGGCGGTCATGGCAGCAGCGGCCTGGGCCATATCCTCTGCGGCATCCTGTTGGCGCGTTTGTTTTTTTGCAGACTTGTGCCGGGCGTCCAGGAAGAATTGCAGCAGCCCGCCGGAGGAGTCCTCCTCCTCGTCCGATTCTTCTTCGTCCGGTTCTGCATCCAGGCCAATGGCCTCTCCAACTTGCTGACCGATAAAGGCGGCGGTGTCGCTCAGGTCCGTTTCCTCTGTTGGCTCCTCCAGCGGGGCGGACGGTTCCGTTTCTTCCGGGGGAAGGCTCTCCGGCTCCGGCGGTGTTTCCTCCTCCGCAGCGTCAGGTTGAGCGTCAGATTCCGGTTCTGAGGGTTCTACCTCCAAGGCAGGCGTTTCCACCTCAGGCGGCGTGTTCGTCTCCGCGTCAGCTACTTCCGGCTCCGGTTCCACTGCCTGGGGAGTAGTCTCTTCTTCGCCGTACTCTCTCAAAATGTCGTCCAGGGAATAAACCGTTTCCTCGGGAACCGCGCCGCTGTGCATCAGCTCGTCGGTCCCCTCCAGTTCATCCACCGGGTTCCAGTTGCGTTTTGTTTCCATTGCTGTTCCTCCCTGCTTATCCCAACCGCTGGCGGACCGCCTCGTACAGCAAAATCGCGGCAGCGGCGGATGCGTTCAGGGAATTGATTTGCCCTTTCATAGGGATTCGCACGGTGAAGTCGCAATTTTCTGCCACCAAGCGGCTCATGCCGCTGCCCTCGCTGCCGATGACGATGGCAGCGGGGCCTTTCAGGTCGGCCTGGTAAAGGGAGATGTCTCCCCCGGCGGCGGTCCCAAAGACCCAAACCCCCTGTTTTTTCAGGTCCTTCAGGGTGGAGGTCAGGTTAGGCACCCTTGCCACCGGCACATAGGAGACGGCCCCGGCGCTGGTCTTGGCCACCACCGCGGTAAGGCCGGCGCTGCGGCGCTTGGGAATGATGACCCCGTGGGCTCCGGCGCACTCGGCGGTGCGGATGACCGCCCCCAGGTTGTGGGGGTCGGACAGCTCGTCGCAGACCACAATCAGCGGTGTTTCCCCTTTTTCGGCGGCGGCGGCCAGAATGTCCTCCACCGTGGCGTACTCCCGCACGGCGGAGACAGCGATGACCCCCTGGTGGGCGTGGGTGTGGGACATGTAGTCCAGCTTCCGCCGGTCCACATCCACCACCACCGCTCCGGCTTCCCTGGCTTTGGCGGCGATGTGGCCCAGGGCGGCGTCTGTCTCTCCCTTGGCGATGTAAATCTTGTCGATGGCGGCCCCGGCGCGCAGGGCCTCGATGACTGCGTTGCGCCCCTCAATCAGGCCGTCTGCCTCTGCCTCCCGGTTTTCCCGGCGGCGGCTGGCGTCCCCCCGGGGCGGGCGCTGTTTTTTCTGTTGTTCACTCATAAAAAACGTTCTCCAACGATTCTTCTGATTCTGAATGGGGCCTGTGGCCCCACAGCTATACACGAACAATAGTATAGCACAGTTTCCCGCCATAAAAAAGACAAATTTGAAAATATTTGCGCCGACCGGTCTGCCGCTTTCGTACTATTCACAAATTGTTTATCGGGTTTTCCTTGTAATTGGGGGATGATTGTGATATATTACTAGGACAGTAGCGACAACAACGGATTTCGGCAGCTTTTGCCTGTCCCGTTAGGAAGAAGGTTTCCGTTTGAAAAAGAATGAACCCCCGAAAAAGGACTCTAACAACAACCGCAGGATCATGGGCATCGTCAACATCGTTGTCTGGGCGCTGGTGATCCTGGCCGGGTTCAACTGGCTGTTCTCCACCGCGTCCATGTCCGGCAGCGTGGAGATCAAGTTCAGCGAGTTCATCTCCCTGGTCAAGGACGACCAGGTGGAGGAAGTGGTCCTCCAGTCCAGCAAGTACACCATCACCCTGACCGAGGAGGGCGAAACGGCGTGGTTGGCGGAATACTACGCCGACGATACCAGCGTAGATTTGTCCTCCGTCACCATGCCCACCCTCTACACCGCTCCGCTGTCCTACACTGATTTGGCCCTGCTGCTGGAGGAGCATAATGTGACTTACAGCACCCCCTACCAGCAGGACAGCGCAGTCACCACCTTCCTGCTCAGTTATATTCTTCCTCTGGCGCTGATGCTGGGTGCCATGATGCTGATTTTCCGCATGTACGGAAGTAGGATGGGTGGCGGCATCGGCAACGTGGGCAAGTCCAACGCCAAGATGTACGTGGAAAAGGAGACCGGCGTCACCTTCCGGGATGTGGCCGGTCAGGACGAGGCAAAGGAGTCCCTGGAAGAAATCATTGACTTCCTCCACAACCCCGGCAAGTATACCGCCATCGGCGCAAAGCTCCCCAAGGGAGCGCTGCTGGTGGGTTCCCCCGGCACCGGCAAGACCCTGCTGGCCAAGGCCGTGGCAGGCGAGGCCAAGGTCCCCTTCTTCTCCATCTCCGGCTCGGACTTCGTGGAGATGTTCGTGGGCGTGGGTGCCAGCCGTGTCCGGGACCTGTTCAAAGAGGCCAGCAAGATGGCTCCCTGCATCATCTTCATCGACGAGATTGACACCATCGGCAAGAGCCGCGACAACCGCATGGGCGGCAACGATGAGCGGGAGCAGACCCTGAACCAGCTGCTGGCCGAGCTGGATGGCTTTGACCCCACCAAGGGCGTCATCGTCCTGGGAGCCACCAACCGGCCCGAGGTGCTGGACAAAGCTCTCTTGCGGCCCGGGCGGTTTGACCGGCGCATCATCGTGGACCGCCCCAACCTGGCCGGTCGTCTGGCCACCCTCCAGGTCCACACCCGGAAAATTCGGCTGGACAGCGACGTGGACCTGAATAAGATCGCCCAGGCCACCGCCGGCGCTGTGGGCGCGGACCTGGCCAACCTGGTCAACGAGGCCGCGCTGCGGGCCGTCCGCATGGGCCGGAAGGCCGTGAACCAAAACGACCTGCTGGTTTCCTTTGAGGTGGTCATTGCCGGTACGGAGAAAAAAGGCACCGTCCTCACCGAGAAGGAAAAGCGGCTCATCGCTTACCACGAGGTGGGCCACGCCCTCATCGCCGCCCAGCAGAAGGACACCGAGCCGGTGGCAAAAATCACCATCGTTCCCCACACCCAGGGCGCATTGGGTTACACCATGCAGACCCCGGAGGAGGAAAAGTTCCTCAACAGCAAAGAGGAGATTTACGCCCAGTTGCGCACCCTGTTGGGTGGTCGTGCGGCGGAGGAAGTGGTGTTCAACACCGCCACCACCGGCGCGTCCAACGACATTGAGCGGGCTACCGACATGGCCCGGAAAATGGTCACTATGTACGGCATGAGCGAGAAGTTCGGCGTCATGGGCCTCGCCACCGTGCGCAGCCAGTACCTGGAGGGCACCTACGGTATGGACTGCGCCCAGGAGACCGCCGCCCTAGTGGACAAGGAAATTTATAAGATTTTGAACCAGTGCTACGAGGAGTCCAAGGCCATCCTGGTGGAAAAGCGGGATCTGCTGGACAAGATCGCCGCCTACCTGCTGAAAAAGGAGACCATCACCGGTCAGGAGATGATGGCCATTATCGAGGGCCGGGACCCCGACTTGGTGGACAACTATGGCGCGAACCCCAATTTAAGCAGCTCCAACATCAAAAACGAGGGCATCGAGCCTGCCGCCAAAAAGGTGCATATACTCAGCGAGCCGGTAGAGGCCCCCTCCCTTGGCCCTGCTGAGGACGACGAACCGCAGCAGCCGGAGGATACGCCTGACGGTGATACGCCGGAGGACTCGGACACCACGGTGTAAGCATTCACCGTCAACAACTATAAAATAACTATAAAACCGGTTGGTCATTCGTTGACCAGCCGGTTTTCCTGTCGGGGATACCATTTCACGTCGAAAGCGGGCAGCTTTGCAAAATCCTTTCTTCCCTTTTCGTCGGGGCGTGGTATAATAAGGCTGTCTAACATAATTTTACCGATTCGGAGGAATTGTTATGGGAGTATCATTTGAGGTTGAGGAGCTGCTCCGTCTGTTGCGACAGTGCAAACCCATCGTTATGGACCGTCGGGCGGCCCATCAGGTGACGGAAAAGGGCCTGTCCGACTATGTGACAGAGGTGGATTTCCACGTTCAGGCGTTTTTGGGGCAGGAGCTGCACCAGCGCTGGCCGGAGGTACAACTGCTGGCCGAGGAACAGCCCCCGGAGGCACTGGACTTCACCCGGCCCTGCTGGATTTTGGACCCCATCGACGGGACGGCCAACCTGATTCACGATTATCAGGAAAGCTCTATTTCCCTGGCCCTGTGGGATGGGGAGGCGCTGGCCTTTGGCGCAGTCTACAACCCCTTCACTGACGAGCTGTTTCACGCCGCCAGAGGGCAAGGCGCTTACCTGAACGGGAATCCCATCCACGTCAGCAGCCGCCCCGACCTGATTCACAGCTTGATGATCGTGGGCACCTGCCCCTACCACAAGGAGCGCGCTGAGGAAACCTGCGGAATGATCCGCCGGATGTTTGAGCGCAGCGAGGACATTCGCCGGGGCGGTTCCGCCGCGCTGGAGATTTGCAAGGTGGCCTGTGGCCGGGCCGACGGCTTTGTGGAGCTGGGGCTGAAGCCCTGGGACTACGCCGGTGGCACCGCCATTCTGCTGGAGGCAGGAGGCACCGCCACTGACTTGGAGGGGTCTCCCCTGCCCATGTACCTGCCCTCGGTTTGTGTGGTGTCCAACGGCATTATCCACACCGAGGTGCTGGAGGCCGCCAGAGGCTGAGGGGCAATGTGCAATTTGCAATGAGCAATGGACGGGTTTGCAGCCGTGTCCGCTGTGGGAATGGCATTGGAAACTGACCAAAAAGGCCCGGTACAGGTTTGAACGCCTGTATCGGGCCTTTTATAAGATTTATGATAGGGAAAGAGAACCGTTCCTCTCCCCTGCTGCTTTATAGCCGGGCTACGCCGGATTCCCGCGCCGCCTTTGCTACGGCAGCGGCCACGGCAGGACGCACCGCCTCGTCGAAGGCGTAGGGCAGGATATAGTCTGGGCTGAGCTTGTCCTCCGGCACCAGAGAGGCCAGCGCTTCGGCAGCGGCGATTTTCATGGCGTCGTTGATGTCGGAGGCCCGCACATCGAAAGTCCCCCGGAAGATGCCGGGGAAAGCCAGCACGTTGTTGATTTGGTTGGGGAAGTCGCTGCGGCCTGTGCCCACTACAGCGGCTCCGGCGGCCTTCGCCAGGTCTGGCATGATCTCCGGGGTAGGGTTCGCCATCGGGAAAAGAATTGCGCCGGGGTTCATGGAGCGCACCATCTCCTCTGTCACCATGCCAGGAGCGGAAACGCCGATGAACACGTCCGCGCCCTTGAGCATTTCGCCCAAGCTGCCGCTGCGCTTCTCCATGTTGGTCACGGCGGCGATCTCCTCCTTGGCGGCGTTCAGCCCCTCCCGGCCCTGGTAAATGGCGCCCCGCCGGTCGCACATGATGACATCCTTCAACCCACGGGCCAGGAGCAGCTTTATGATGGCGATGCCCGCAGCGCCGGCGCCGCAGGTGACCACTCGCACGTCCTCCATGCGCTTGCCCACCAGCTTCAGTGCGTTGGTCAGCGCCGCCAGGCAGACCACGGCGGTGCCGTGCTGGTCGTCGTGGAAGATGGGGATGGAACACCGCTCCTTTAGCTTCCGCTCGATTTCAAAGCACCGGGGGGCGGCGATGTCCTCCAAGTTCACCCCGCCGAAGCTGCCCTCCAGCAGGGCTACGGTGTTGACGATGGTATCCACGTCGTGGGTGGCCACGCACAGTGGCACCGCGTCCACCCCGCCGAAAGACTTGAAGAGGACGCACTTCCCCTCCATCACCGGCATGGCGGCCTCTGGGCCGATGTCGCCTAAGCCCAGCACGGCGGTGCCGTCTGTGACCACCGCCACCGTGTTCCAGCGGCCGGTCAGTTCATAGCTCTTGGCCGGGTCCTTCTGGATCTCCAGACAGGGCTGGGCCACACCGGGGGTATAGGCCAGGGAGAGATCGTCGCTGGTAGCCACGGGCATTTTGGGCACCGTCTCCAGCTTACCTTTCCACTGGTAATGTCGTTTCAGGGATTCCTCCGCGTAATTCATCCTGTTCCGCTCCATTCTCTCTCATTTTTATAAGGAACCTCTGATTAAATACCTTCTGGCATCTGAGTGGCATCTTTTATGCAGCTCTTCGTTACAAAATCTTGAAATACACAAAGCATTCCTGCGATTTTACGCCTCGATTTGCGCAAAATCTACGCGCTCAGCTATCCAGTGCCATTAAATCAGAGCTTCCATAACTACACCGCACACATTTGTGTGGTGCTATTTTACTTATCGGTTCTTTTTGCCGTGAATGTTCTTCATCCGCAGGTCGTTGGAGAGGATGCGCTTGCGCAGCCGAAGGTGGTTGGGTGTGACCTCCAGCAGCTCGTCGTCGGCCAGGAACTCCAGGCACTGCTCCAGGCTCATCTGCTTGGGGGGGATCAGCCGCAGGGCATCATCCGAGCCGGAGGCACGGGTGTTGGTCAGCTGCTTCTTCTTACAGACGTTGACGGTGATGTCCTCGTTCTTGGGATTCACGCCGATGATCATGCCCTCGTACACGTCCACGCCCGCGCCGATGAACAGGCTGCCCCGCTGCTGGGCGTTGAACAGGCCGTAGGTGATGGAGGTGCCAGTCTCATAGGAGATGAGGGAGCCGGTGTTCCGCCGCTCCAGGTCGCCCTGATAAGGGGCGTAAGAGTCGAACACGGAGGCCATGATGCCCTCGCCCTTGGTAGCAGTCAAGAACTCGTTCCGATACCCAAATAGGCCGCGGGAGGGCACCAGGAAGTTCAGCTTCATCCGTTCTCCCACCGGGGTCATGTCCAGCATCTCGCCCTTGCGCATGCCCAGCTGCTCAATGACAGAACCTACGTAGTCGGCGGGCACGTCCACCACCAGCCGCTCCATCGGCTCGCACTTTTTCCCGTCGATGGTGCGGAACAGCACACGAGGGGGTGACACCTGGAACTCGTATCCCTCACGGCGCATGGTTTCGATGAGGATGGCCAGGTGCATCTCGCCACGGCCCGCCACGTTGAAGGAATCGGTGGCATCCTCCACGTCGGAAACGCGGAGGGAGACATCTTTCAGGGTTTCCCGGTACAGCCGGTCCCGAATCTGCCGGGAAGTGACGAATTTGCCGTCCCGCCCGGCGTAGGGGGAATCATTGACGGAGAAGGTCATCTCCATGGTGGGGGCGGAAACCTTGACGAACTCCAGCGGCTCGATGCAGTCGGGGGTACAAATGGTGTCGCCGATGGTCACGTCGCCAATGCCAGAGAGGGCGATGATGTTGCCCGCCTCCGCCTTGGCGCAGGGGACACGGGACAGGCCGTTAAACTCAAACAGGGCGCTGGCCTTGAACTTTTTGGAGACCGTGTCGGGGTCATGAAAGTTGCAGACCTGAATCTCCTGGTTCTGGTGCAGGGTCCCCCGCTCCACCCGTCCAATGGCGATACGGCCCACGAACTCGTTGTAGTCGATGGAAGAGACCAGCATCTGGAACGGCTTGTCCAGCTCCACTTCCGGGGCGGGGATATAGTCCAAAATGGTGTCGAACAGAGGCTTTAAATCCTTCCCCGGCACGTCGGGGTCGGTGGAGCAAATGCCCGCCCGGGCGGAGCAAAACAGGAAAGGAGAGTCCAACTGCTCGTCTGTGGCGTCCAAGTCCATCAGCAGCTCCAGCGTCTCGTCGATGACCTCGTGGATGCGCTGGTCAGGCCGGTCGATCTTGTTGACTACCACGATGACCCGATGGCCCAGCTCCAGGGCGTGGGAGAGGACAAACCGGGTCTGGGGCATGGGGCCTTCCGCCGCATCCACCAGCAGAATAACGCCGTTGACCATTTTCAGGATGCGCTCCACCTCGCCGCCGAAATCGGCGTGGCCCGGCGTGTCCACGATGTTGATCTTCACGTCGCCGTAGGTGACGGCGGTGTTCTTGGCCAGGATGGTGATTCCTCGCTCCCGCTCCAGGTCGCCGGAGTCCATGACTCGCTCGACCACTTCCTGGTTTTCCCGGTAGACGCCGCTCTGCTGGAGCATAGCATCCACCAGCGTGGTTTTGCCGTGGTCAACGTGGGCGATAATGGCGATATTTCTCAAATTCGACTGCTTCATTCCGTATTTCCTCGCTTTGCTTGGGGAAACCCTGGCTCACCTGCTCCTAACATCTAAGGCCGTTTCACCGGAATTTCCCTGGTTCTTCGATTTTTCCCGTTAGTATTATATACCCTCCTTTTTAAAGTGCAACCTTTTTCAAAGAGAGATTGACAAAATCAGCGTTTTCGGTTAAACTAAAGAGGTTGACGGGGAGCGTTTTTGCTGTTTTCCCCATATCCTCCTCCCCCTGGCTAAGCGTCCATTCGTGTAGTTTGGCCGTTTTTGCTGCTCCGCCGAGAGATTCGCCTTGTAAAGCGGATACTTTTCCGCGGGGACCTCTGCTAATAAACTTCATACGTCTGCGTAGCTCAGTTGGATAGAGCGACCGCCTCCTAAGGTTACGTAGCAACGTTCGCCTCGTGAAAAGCTCTTTTAGGACAGTAGTTCAAAGCAGGATTCGCCTGCAACAAAAATTTCATACGTCTCCGTAGCTCAGTTGGATAGAGCGCGAGCCTCCTAAGCCCGAGGCCCCCGGTTCGAGTCCGGGCGGGGACGCCAGATTAAAACGCCGAAAGTCTTTATTTTGGTTCTATGTCAAGAGTTGGGGTAGAGAAAAATAACCCGCAATAAAAGTGAAGCCAGGGGAAACTCTGGCTTTCTCTATTTACGGAGCACGGTGAAGGATT
>JAJBVG010000095.1:0-26547 GCA_020859945.1 Clostridiales bacterium
GTCACAGTAAGCACTATCGCCGATCCAGGCGAAGTGCCAGCCGTCGCCAAACACGCCGTCATTGGCCCAGTCGGTGGCCCAGGTACCCACGGTGGTCACGGAGACGTAGTAGACCAGGAACATGACCAGCGCGAAGATGGGCAGGGCCAAAATTCGGTTGGTAACGATTTTGTCGATTTTGTCGGAGGTGCTGAGCTTTTCCTTGCTGCTCTTTTTCAGGCTGTCGTCGATGATGGAGCCGATGTAATTGTACCGCTCAGCGGTGATGATGGACTCCGCGTCGTCGTCCAGCTCCTCCTCGCAGGACTGGATGTCCTTCTCGATGTGGGCCAGGTTCGCCTCGGAGACGCCCAGCTTTTCGATGACCTTCTCGTCCCGCTCAAAGAGCTTGATGGCGAACCACCGCTGCTGCTCGGCAGGCAGGTTGTGGAGCAGCAGCTCCTCGATGTGGGCCAGGGCGTGTTCCACGCTGCCGCTGAAACGGTGCTTGGGTTCGGTCTTGACGCCGGACTCCGCCACCTTGACGGCGGCTTCGGTGGCCTCCATGACGTTGGTGCCTTTCAGGGCAGAAATTTCCACCACCTGCACGCCCAGGTCTTTCGCCAGGCGCTGGCTGTTGATGGCGTCGCCGGACTTCTCCACCATGTCCATCATATTGACGGCCACCACCACGGGGATGCCAAGCTCCACCAACTGGGTGGTCAGGTACAGGTTCCGCTCCAGGTTGGTGCCGTCGATGATGTTCAAAATGGCGTCGGGCCGCTCATCGATCAGATAGTTCCGGGCCACGACCTCCTCCAGCGTGTAGGGCGAAAGGGAGTAGATGCCGGGCAGGTCCATGATAGCCACATCCTTATGGCCTTTCAGGGTGCCCTCCTTCTTCTCCACGGTGACGCCGGGCCAGTTGCCCACGAACTGGTTTGAGCCGGTCAGCGCGTTAAACAGTGTGGTCTTGCCGCAGTTGGGGTTGCCGGCAAGGGCAATCTTAATACTCATAACTGCTTCCCTCTTTTCTAGGTTTGAACGATAAATTTGTTCGTTTTCGCTAACTCTTGTTAGCTTTCACTAACGTTTTGTGCTTTTTTTACGGCCTTTCGGCCGTATGAGGCGTTGCTCACTGGACCTGGATCATCTCCGCGTCCTCTTTCCGCAGGGAAAGCTCATAGCCCCGGACGGTGATTTCCACCGGGTCGCCCAGTGGGGCCACCTTGCGGACGTAAATCTCCACGCCTTTGGTGATGCCCATATCCATAATGCGGCGCTTCACCGCGCCTGTGCCAGTGATTTTGGTCACTTTCAGGGTCTCCCCTACCTTGGCCTCTTTCATGGTTTTCATTGCGTTCATCCCCCTAAACAATAATTTTCATCGCCATTTCCCGGCTGATGGCCACCCGGGACTCCTTGATTTTGACGATCAGGTTGCCTCCAAGCTCAGAGACCACGGTGACCAGCGCACCGGGGACAAACCCCAAGTTCTCCAGAAACTGTCTGGTCTCCGCCTTTCCGCCAACCCGCCGGATGAGCTTTTCCTGGCCCGTCTCTGCCATTGTCAACGGCATAAGCGATTCATCTCCTTGTCTCTTTTGTCGCTGTCGGGTTTTGGGTTCTTCTCCAACAGGAAAAGGGCCGTTAGGCTCGCCTAACTTCCACCCGATATGTTAGCATCAACTAACGCCAATGTCAACCACCTTTTTCGGATTTTACAAAGTCTGTCCAAATTCACAAAGGGTCTCTCCCCTGCCCCGGCCTTTTTTGGGCGCTTGTACACGCTCTATTTTCGCCGTTGGGTAAATTTGCTCTTGACAATCCCGTTGAGTTAGTGTATGCTAACTCATGTGAGGGACGTTCCGTGAGGTTCCCCCCAACAATTACCGCTGCAAAACGCGGTTTCTTTTCTCCCTTTTGGTTATCCTATGCTAACCGGAGTGTGACTTGCTCCGGTCGATCGCATGGAAAGGATGATGATGCGCGATGTCCGAACAATTCAAGTGGTGCCTGTATCAAAACTGTTCCCCCACCCTGCGCCGGGTGAAGCCCTCGAATATTTTCACCCTGCACAAGGAAAAATATCCAAACTGGCAGCAGGATCTGACCGAGTGCCGCAGCACCCTGCGCCGCTACGGGTACGACCTGGTGCTGCTCCAGGAAAACGACCGCTTTCTGGTGGTGATGGTTTACTGCCCGGACGCGCTGGGGCGGTGCCTGGACCAGGCGGAGCTGCGGCGGTATCTCCAGGGCATGGGCTACCAGGAGGCGCTGCCGCTGGAGGCCAAGCTGACGCTGCTGGGCCAGCGGTTTCAGCGGGACAGCTTTCCCCACGAAATTGGCCTGTTCCTGGGCTACCCCCTGGACGACGTGACCGGGTTCATCGCCAACAGGGGGGAAAACTGCAAGTACACCGGAGAGTGGAAGGTCTACGGGGACGTGAACCGGGCCAAGCAGCTCTTCCGGGCCTATCAGGACAGCCGCAGCAGCGTCATCGACCAAGCCAGTCACGGCATGGAGCTGGACGACATCCTCCGTGCCTGCTGAGTATAGATGTAGAGGTGTATTGATTATGAAAGCAGCCGTTATTTACTGGTCCATGACCGGAAACACAGAAGCCATGGCTCAGGCCGTTCAGAAGGGCCTGACCGACGCCGGGGTGGACACCGACCTGTTTCAGGTCAGCGAGACCGACGCCGCCTCCGCCCTGGGCTATGACCTGCTGGCCCTGGGCTGCCCCGCCATGGGCAGCGAGCAGCTGGAGGAGAGCGAGTTTGAACCCTTCTTCTCTGAACTGGAAGGCAGCCTCAGCGGGCGCAAAATCGCCCTCTTTGGCAGCTACGCCTGGGCCGAAGGCCAATGGATGCTGGACTGGGCCGAGCGCGCCGAGGGCGCAGGCGCGATTTTGGCCACCGGTCAGGGTCTGGCCGTCTTTGAGACCCCCGACGACGAGGGCGTCGCTCAGTGCGAAGCCCTGGGCAAGGCTCTGGCCGCTCTGTGAGGCTCCCCCACCCCAAACACAACGGCAAGCGCCGGTCAACCATCAACAGGCTGACCGGCGCTATTTGTGCATAAAACGATATTTATTGGGGCGGCTTTACTCCCCGACCACAATGCGGATTTGGCCGTCCTCGGCGATTTTCAGCCGCATGGTTTTGATGTGCCGGTTGTAGAAGTTCACCTTTTCCTTGTCGCTCATCTGCACCCATGTGCTGTGGAACGCCTCCTCCAGCATGGTTTTTGCGTTGAGGTTCACCGCCTCGTCCAGCCGGTTTTGCACCTCCGACAGAATCGTTTTCGTTTTGATGGCGTAGGTGGCCCCGGTGCAGAAGTCGTCGATGAAGCAGTAGGGGTGGCCCTGGCTCTCCAGAGCGTTTCGGATTTGCAGGCCGCTTTTGGCCTTCTCCAGCATGACCAGAAAGTGGATGCCCTGCAATGATTGAATGAGCGCCCAATAGTCGCTGTCGCTGGAGACCAAAATCACCGAATCCACCTGATTCAGATAGACCTCCCGGCAGGTGTTGGCCGCCAAGGTCATGTCCACCTGGGATTTGTGCTCGTAAATTCTGCCCACCACGATGTGTTCCGTATTGTACTCCGCAGGCAGCCCCATCTGACAGAGGGTCGTCCACGCCGCCGTGGTGTAATCGGAATCAAAGAGCATGATTTTGTGAATGGCGTTTTTCTGTGTGGCGTTGAGGCTGGACAGCACCGCCGCCAGCTTGACCGGGTCGCTGTTCTCGCAGTCCACCACGATGAGGGTCTTTTCGCTGCGGCTGATGAAGTCGTACAGGTCATCCATCTTCTGGTCGCCTGCCCCCCGCACCAGACTTTTGTCCTCGAAGCTGTCGCCGTGCTTTTCGTAGAGCAGCCGGACAAATTTGTAATCGGAGTTGAGGATGTTCCCGCAGCCGTCCTGGTCCCAGTTCATGTAGCATTGGTAGGGGTAGCGGTTTCGATTGGTGTTGTAATACTCCCCCGCCGCCTTGACGCCCTCTTTTTTGAAGCCGTTGGGCATCAGGAACAGCGGGCGGATGTACTCCCAGCGCACCCATTCCGGGAACAGGTCTTTGACGTTGTTGATGCGGTTTGAAAGCTCCCGGTTGATGGTCATGATGTACTGGTTGACCTCCGGCTTGGTGCTCTGCAAGTCGATGCCGTCCGCCAGCAGGCCGTTCACCGCGTCTGTGGGAATCAGCTTGGGCAGGGAGGACAAATTCTTCAGGTCGTACAGAAACGCCGAGCGGATTTGGGAGTACCCCTGCTCCAGCGCCGTCCGTATCCGACACAGATTGCGGATGATGCGGGCGTTTTTCATTTGGTCGTGCTTTTGGAAATTTTCAGTGAGCGGCGGGTCGTGGGCTTCAAAGTGGCGGTACTCCACCCCCACCAGATACATCATCAGGGCGACCAGATTGTATGTGTTTTTGTGGTCGTAGACCGGGAGCGGTTCGGCCTCCTCCGTGGGGAGCAGATTTCCCAGTTCTTCCAGCGATGTCAATGTTTTCCGTTTTGGATCTGCGCCGGGCGGCGCTTGTTGTGTACTCATGTGATAGTTCCTCCTGTTCTAAGTGTATTTGCAGCGGTTGCGGTTATTCCGCTGAACCTCTTTCTATAGTATACCACACTTTGCAAGCGTTTGGGGACTTTGTTGTATGTTTTTTCGCAGCCACGAAAAAAGTGCCGCTGCCGCGCTTGACAGCCGGACCGTTTTGTGATATCTTACATCATAGTGAACGCAAAAAGCGTCACGAAGGGGCACACCACCTTTCGGGTGTGAATCTTCGTGACGCTTTTTTTGCGTAAAGGAGGTGGAAAGCTGTGGTAACCATCAACGGAGAACCTGTCGCCGCCGAGGGCGAGAGCGTCGCCCACTACCTGGAACGGGCGGGCTACCGGAAGGAGTACATCGTGGTGGAGCGGAATTTGGACATCGTGCCCAAGGCGAACTATGAGACCGAACTGCTCCAGGACGGCGACACGGTGGAAATCGTGCAATTCGTAGGAGGTGGCTGACGTGGTCCCCACGAAGGAAGAACTGGACCGGGCCTTTGACGCCCGCTTCCCCCAGGCGTTTCACCAGGCGGTGTCCGCCGCACGGGTGGCGATAGCGGGGCTGGGTGGCCTCGGCTCCAACCTGGCGGTCATGCTGGCCCGCTCTGGGGTGGGGCACCTGCTGCTGGTGGACTTTGACCGGGTGGACATCACCAACCTGAACCGGCAGGCTTACCGCATCCCCCACCTGGGCCAGTACAAGACCGAAGCCCTCCCCTCCATCCTGCGGGAAATCAACCCCTACCTGGACATCCAAACCTGGCAGGGCCGGGTGACGGAGGACAACGCCGCCGCCCTCTTTGGCGAGTACCCCATCGTCTGCGAAGCCTTTGACCGGCCGGAGGAGAAATCCATGCTGGTGAACACCCTTTTGCGTGCGTGTCCCAACACCGTCATCGTCTCCGGCAACGGCATGGCGGGGTACGGGGACGCCAACCTCATCCACACCCGGCGGGTGATGTCCCGGCTCTACGTCTGCGGCGACGGCGTCTCCGACGTGGGGGAGGGCATGGGCCTGATGGCCCCCCGGGTGGCGGTGTGCGCCGGGATGCAGGCAAATCAGGTGCTCCGGCTCATCGCTTCGCAATCAGCAATTAGCAATGTGCAATGTGCAATGTGCAATTCGTTTGGTGGTGCTGATTTTTGAGGTTTTGCTTCTAAACCAGCCTGGTCTGTAACGCTGGGAAACCCCTCCACCATGCTTCGCATGGGTGGCGCGGCGTAAGCCGCGACGGAGGGGTTTCCCGTCAAGGCCGAATAAAATGAATCGTTAGATTCCAGAGTATCACATCAAAACCGGAGGAAATGAAAATGAACAACAAAGACGACAAACTGATTTTAGGCGGCAGGGAATTTACCAGCCGCTTCATTCTGGGGTCCGGGAAGTACAACCTGAACCTCATCAAGGCCGCCGTGGAGCAGGGCGGCGCGGAGATCATCACCCTGGCCCTGCGCCGGGCCAACACCAAGAAGGAGGAGAACATCCTGGACTTCATCCCCAAGGGCGTCACCCTCCTGCCCAACACCTCCGGCGCCCGCAACGCCCAGGAAGCCGTCCGCATCGCCCGCCTGAGCCGGGAAATGGGCTGCGGCGACTTCGTCAAGGTGGAAATCATGCACGACTCCAAGTACCTGTTGCCCGACAACTATGAGACCGTGAAATGCACTGAAATTCTCGCCAAAGAGGGCTTCGTGGTGCTGCCCTACATGTACCCCGACCTGAACGTGGCCCGGGACCTGCAAAACGCCGGGGCCGCCGCCGTCATGCCTCTGGCTTCCCCCATTGGCAGCAACAAGGGCCTCGCCACCAAAGAGTTTATTCAAATCCTCATCGACGAGATCGACCTGCCCATCATCGTGGACGCGGGCATCGGCAAGCCCTCCCAGGCGTGCGAAGCCATGGAGATGGGGGCCGCGGCGGTCATGGCAAACACTGCCATCGCCACCGCCGGAGACGTTCCCGCCATGGCTTACGCCTTCCGCCAGGCCATCGAAGCGGGCCGCGCCGCCTACGTCACCGGCATGGGACCGGTGCTGGCCCGGGGCGGCAGCGCCTCCGACCCGCTGACCGGGTTCCTGCGGTAAGGAGGGACAAGCGATGATTGACGAAGAAAGCCAGGTTTATTTTATCGACAGCGACCAGCTGCCCCCGGAGGCGCTGAAGCGCAAGCACCAGCTGGAAAACGACCCCTCCGTCCGCTCCGACCACATGAAATACCTGCCGGGCATGGAGGTGTTGGACTCTGACGTGAAGGACATCGTGCTGCGGGAGTTCGCCGCCTACGACTACGACCGCTACACCGCCGCCGACGTGCGCCGGGCGCTGAGCCATGAGCGGGTCAGCGTGGAGGACTTCAAGGCGCTGCTCTCCCCCGCCGCCGCTCCCTTCCTGGAGGAAATGGCCCGGAAAGCGGAGGACGAGACCCGCAAGCACTTCGGCAACACGGTGTACATCTTCACGCCGCTGTATATCGCCAACTACTGTCAGAACTACTGCATTTACTGCGGTTTTAACTGTTACAACAACATCCGCCGGAAGAAGCTGACCTTCGAGGAAATCGAGCGGGAGATGCAGGTCATCGCCGCCACCGGCATGGAGGAGATCCTCATGCTCACCGGCGAGAGCCGCAAGTATTCCGACCTGACTTACATCGGAGAAGCGGTGAAAATCGCCCGGAAATACTTCCGCAACATCGGCATTGAGATTTACCCCGTCAACACCGACGAGTACCGCTACCTTCACGAGTGCGGCGTGGACTACGTCACCGTGTTCCAGGAGACCTACAACCCCGACCACTACGAAAAGCTCCACCTGCTGGGTCACAAGCGGGTGTGGCCCTACCGCTTCGACGCTCAGGAGCGGGCGCTTCGCGCCGGGATGCGGGGGGCCGGGTTCTCCGCCCTGCTGGGGCTGGACGACTTCCGCAAGGACGCCCTCGCCAGCGCCCTCCACGTCTACCTGCTCCAGCGGCGCTACCCCCATGCGGAGCTGAGCCTCAGCTGCCCCCGGCTGCGGCCCATCATCAACAACGACAAAATCAACCCCAGGGACGTGGGGGAGCGGGAGCTGTGCCAGGTGCTGTGCGCCTACCGGCTGTTTCTGCCCTATGTGGGCATCACCGTCTCCAGCCGGGAATCCCTCTCCTTCCGCAACGGCATCACCAAAATTTGCGCCACCAAGGTGTCCGCCGGGGTGTCCACCGGCATTGGCGACCACGAGGCCAAGTACAGCGGTCAAGAGGATGCCGACGTGGGCGACGAGCAGTTTGAGATCAACGACAACCGCAGCTTCGAGCGGATGTACCACGACATGGAGGAGGGCGGCTTGCAGCCCGTCCTGAACGACTACCTCTATGTATGACCGCCTGATCGCCGTCACCAACCGCGCCCTGTGCCAGCGGGACTATCTGGAACAAATCGGGCGCATCTGCGCGGCTCAGCCCAGGGCGGTGCTGCTCCGGGAGAAGGATTTATCCCCGGCGGAGTATCTCTCTCTGGCCCGGCAGGTGCAGGAGGTTTGCCAGAGAGCAGAGGCGCCTCTCATCCTCCACGGCCACCCAGAGGCGGCGCTGGAGCTGGGCAGTTCCCGGCTCCACCTGCCGCTGCCCCAGCTCCGGGAACTGCAAAATCCCGGCGACTGGGAGCAGCTGGGGACCTCCTGCCATAGCATGGAGCAAGTGGAGGAGGCGCTGTCCCTGGGGGTGACGTACCTGTTTCTGGGCAACATCTACGAGACCGGCTGCAAGCCGGGGCTTCCCGGCAAGGGGCTGGCCCTGCTGCGGGAGGTCTGCGCCCGCTCCCCCGTCCCGGTTTACGCCATCGGCGGGGTCTCCCCAGACCGTCTGCCGGAGCTGCTGGCCTGCGGCGCGGCGGGGGCCTGCATGATGTCCGGGTTTATGGAGCTGTGAGGGGCTTCTGCTTCTTTCCGCGCTGTTTTGTCCACTTTTTTGGCAATTTAAAAGGGCTGTACCGATTTCCCCGGTACAGCCTTTTTTCTGCGGATATTGTTCTGTTTTCGCTCAGACAATGGCAGTTTTCCCGATGAACCGGGTCCCTACCGGCTTGCCCTCCACGATGTCGTAAAGGTCGGCGGGACGGCTGCCGTTGGAGATGACCATGTCGAAGCCGTTTTCCATGGCGGTTTTCGCCGCGTTGAGCTTGGTGGTCATGCCGCCGGTGGCCAGTTCGCTGCCCTTCTCCCCCGCCAAGGCGTAAATCTCCGGCGACAGGTAGGTGACAAAGGGCAGCAACCGGGCGGAGGAGTCCCGCCGGGGGTCGGCGGTGTACAGCCCGTCGATGTCGCTGAGCAGCACCAGCAGGTCGGCGCTGGCACACTTGGCGACAATGGCCGCCAGGGTGTCGTTGTCCCCCAGGGAAATTTCCTCCGTGGCTACGGTGTCGTTTTCGTTGACGATGGGCAGCGTCTCCAGCTCCAGCAGCCGGGACAGGGTGTTTTGGAAATTGGTGCGCCGGTTCTCGTGGTCCAAATCGGAGCCGGTCAGCAAAATCTGCGCCACCACATGGTTGTACTCGGTAAAGAGCTTGTCGTAGATGTACATCAGCTCGCACTGGCCCACGGCGGCGGCGGCCTGCTTGGTGGACATGTCTTTGGGGCGGCTGGTCAGGGACAGCTTGCCCACTCCCATACCGATGGCGCCGGAGGACACCAAAATCACCTGATGTCCGGCGTTTTTCAGGTCGCTGAGGACCTTGCACAGCTCCTCCACGTGGCGGATGTTCAGCCGCCCGGTGGGGTGGGCGATGGTCGATGTGCCGACCTTGACAACGATTCTCATGTTGATTGATTCCTTCCGTATTTTCCTTACTGTTTCCCCAGCGCTTTGGTCTTTTCGTAGGCGGCGATGACCGCCTCTGTCGCGGCGCTGCGGAATCCGCCCTGCTCCAGGGCGCGGACCCCCGCGATGGTGGAGCCGCCGGGGGAACAGACGGCGTCCTTCAGCGCGCCGGGATGCTGACCGCTCTCCAGCACCAACTTGGCCGCTCCCACCAGAGTCTGGGCGGCGTACTCCTGAGCCTTGGCCCGGGGCAGACCGCAGGCCACCGCGCCATCCGCCAGCGCCTCGATGAAGGGGTAGACGAAAGCCGGGCCGCAGCCAGAGACGGCGCTCCCCGCATCGATGAGGTTCTCCGGCAGGGCGTCGAAGCGTCCCGCCGCCGCCATGTTGTACAGAAAGCGCTCCTGCTCCTCCTGGGTGACGCCCTCAGCGGCGTAGAGGATCATCCCCTCCCCGATGGAGGCGGGGGTGTTGGGCATGATGCGGATGACGGGGTAATCGCCCCCTGCCATCTCCCGGATGCGGGCGATGGTCAGCCCCGCCGCCATGGTCACCAGCACGAAGCGGTCTTTCCGCTCTGCCAGCACCGGGGAGATGCCATCCAGCATCTCCCCCATCATCTGGGGCTTGACCCCCAGGAAGATGGTCCCGGCTCGGCGGGCTACGTCGGCGTTCTCCCCCACCAGACAGCCCAGCTCCTCCGCCAGGGCCTCGGCCTTGCTGGGGGTGCGGTTGGCCAGCATGATCTGGCCCCCGGACAGCGTTTTTGCCGCGGCCCGCGCCAGAGGCGCACCCATGTTGCCGCAGCCGATGAATCCATAGAACTCACACATGGTATCTCTCTCCCAAAAAAGCAAATCTCACCAGTTCACAGTGACGTCATAGCTCAGCGTCTCCCCCTGGCCGGGCTGGAGCAGGCGGATGCCCGCCTTCTCCGCCAGCTCGCTGCTGACGAAGGTACACTCCGGCAGGGTGGTCCACGGCTCGATGCAGATGTAATTGGTGTCGAAATCCACCGGCTTGGTCCAAATGCCCAGGTAGTCGAACTCCGGGAAGTCCACTGTCACCCGGACGCTGTTCTTCCGGTTGGCCAGCGTGACCTGATGCACCGGCAGGTCCTCCAGTACCACGGTGTCCAGTCCGCCCACCTTGGGGGGCAGGGGCAGCGCGCCGTCCGTCAAGGCGTAGTCCAGTTTCTCCGGGGTCAGGAAGCAGTGCTCGTCCATGCCGAAGGGGTGGATGGCAGTCTGGCCGGGGAACTCCACATAGTAGTCGGACATCTCCTCGCCGGGGAGCAGGGAGGTGCGGTATCCGTCGTGACCGCCAATTTCATAGGGCAGCACCTTGTCCGACCGGTTGACTACGGTGTGGCGCTTGGTCAGCTTGTTGCCGGAGAGGGTGTAGGAGACGGTCAGGGAGAAGGCGAAGGGGTAGACCTTCCGGCTGCTCTCCGAGTCCTCCATGGTGAAGGTGGCGGAGGTCTCGTCCTGCTGCACCAGGGTAAATTCCGTGTCCCGGGCAAAGCCGTGCTGGTGGATGGAGATCACTTCCCCGTCCAGGGTGTACTGCTGGTCTTTCAGCCGCCCGATGATGGGGAACAGCAGCGGGGCATGGCGGCCCCAAATGGCCTTGTCCGCCTGCCACATCAGCTCCAGGCCCTCAGCGGTGGTCATGCTCTGGATCTCTGCGCCCAGGGTGCTGATGACGACGGTGAGCTGGTCGTTTTTCAGGGTAATGTTCATGGATAACGCTCCTTTCGCACTGTAATGTACATTCAACAACAGATATTCCGCAAAAACGGGTCTCCCTACGCTGTGGGAAACCCGCTTTGTTTACCTCTGGTAGGCCGCCCGCCCCGTCCGGTACAGGTTCCCGCCGTGGCAGTCGATGGCCACCGTCAGGGGCAGTTCCCGGACGGTCATGCGCTTGATGGATTCACAGCCCAAGTCGTCGAAAGCGATGACCTCCGCTTTCTCGATGCACCGGGCGATAAGCGCGCCCGCGCCGCCCACAGCGGCGAAGAAGCAGCACCCGTTGCGCTGCATGGCCGCCTCCACCTCGTCGCTCATCTGACCCTTGCCGATGATGGCCCCCAGGCCCAGGTCCAGCAGCCGGGGGGCGAAGCCGTTCATCCGGCTGGCGGTGGTGGGGCCACAGGCACCTACGGCCATTCCCTGCTGGGCAGGGGTGGGGCCGGCGTAATAGACAATGGCGTCCTGCAACGGGAAGGGCAGCTCTTTCCCCTGGTCCAGCAGGGCGAAAATGCGCTTGTGGGCCGCGTCTCTGGCGGTGTAAATGGTGCCGCTGAGTATCACCCGGTCTCCGGAGTTGAGCTGGGGCTGCATGGCCCGCAGTTCCTCCGAGCGGAGATGATAGGTTTTGCTCCCGCCGCTCTGCACGTTCCGGTCACTCATTGGCAGCTTCCGGGAACGCCAACGGTTCCTCCGGCAGCGCCTCCGCCACCGGTTCCTCCGGCGCGGCAGGCTCCTCACCGGCGTACTGGTTCATGTACCCATTCATGCCCTGGATCAGCGCCTGCACCTCGCTGACATCGCTCAGCGCCTTCGCCACGGCGTCGTTCACGCCGGAGACCAGGTTGTTCACCTCGCCCTGGAGCTGCCGCAGCTGAGTCTCCACCCGCAGGCGGGCCTCCTCCGCGTCGCCGGTGGCGTTGGCCAGAATCGCGTCATAGGCGGCTTGGGCCTCGGCCAGCTTCTCATCGTAGGCTTGCTGGGCGCTCTGCTCCATCTGGGTAGTGCGGGACTTCGCGTCCAGCATGATCTGCCCCACGTTGTCGCACAGGACATGGTAGGCGTCGGAATCTCCCTGCATCCGCTCCACCTGGGCCTCCAGGTCGGCAATGCGCTGGGCTTTTTCATCATTGGCGGTCTGGACCCGCTGAATGGTCTCCCGCTGCTGGTCGCCGGTGCGCAGGAGGTCCTGAATCTGCTGCTCCATCTGCTGCATCTTCTGGTCCATGACCTCCATCTGGTCCACTTTATCCTTCAGATTGTCCCGCTCAGCGACGATTTTCTGAATCTCCGTCTGGAGGGTGTACATCTGGGCCTTGACCGTGACCTGCTGGCTCTCCAGCTGGTTTTTCAGCTCGGCGTTCAGCCGTTCTAATTCCTCCGCCTTCTCCTGTGCGGCGGCGGCCTCCGCGTTGGCCTCCGCAAGAGCCTCGGTGTTCTCGCGGACGGACCGTTCAATATAATTCATCACGTCGCTGCGGTTGAATCCGCCGATTGCGGCGCTGCGAAACGCTACATTCCCGACCATCTAATTGCCTCCCTAACATGAAAGTACTTTATTCTACCACACAATTTCTCCGGTGACAATGCTTTTTCACGGCGTTTCACCCAAATTTCCCCGGAAATAGGACGCGGCTCATCGGTTCCACTTCTGGATCAGGGCGCGAATTTGGTCGGCAAACTTTGCCAGATCCTTGTTGGTGCCGCCCTTGTTCTTGCGGATGACCTCCATCAACTGGCGGCCAACCTCCTCCAGGCGGCGATAGGCGGCGGAGCCTTCCTGCCAGCGGGATTCCTTCTTTTTGACGGGAACGACGCCCTGGCGGGTCACAGCGCCCCGGAGCAGGTCGTACTCCTCCCGGCAGAGCGGCGCGTGAGCGCGATAGCCCAGACCGTTCAGCTCCGCGGCGAAGCTCTCGCTGACCGCCCCGTCTCCGTGGACCACAAAAATTTCCGTGGGACTGTCGAATTGCTGCGCCCAGCGCACCAAATCGTCGTGTCCGGCGTGAGAGGACAGGCCCCGGAAGTTGATGATTTTGGCGTTGACCATCACGTCCTCCCCGAAGAGGCGGACGAACTTCTTCCCCTCCAGCAGGGAGCGTCCCAGGGTCCCCTGGGCCTGATAGCCCACGAACACCACGGCGCACTCCTTCCGCCACAGGTTGTGCTTCAAATGGTGGCGGATGCGCCCGGCGTCGCACATGCCGGAGGCAGAGATGATGACCTTTGGCGTGGCATCTTCGTTCAGCGCCTTGGACTCCTCGGTACTCTCGCACAGCCGCAGGTGGTCCACCTGGAACAGCGACACCCCGTCGTCAATGAGCGCCAGCGCCTCCTCGTCCAGGTAGCCCGTCAGGTCGCCGGAAAAGATTTGGGTGGCCTTCGTCGCCAGAGGGCTGTCCACCACCACCTGGAAGTCCGGGCGGGAGGTCACCAGCCCCTGCTGCTGAATCTCCCGAAGGAAATAGAGCAGCTCCTGGGTGCGGCCCACGGCGAAGGAGGGGATGACCACGTTGCCCCCCTGGGCAAAGGTGTCGTTCAAAATCTCGGCCAGGGCGGTGGTGTAGTCCCCCTCGCCCTCGTGGTTCCGGTCGCCGTAGGTGGACTCCATCACCACATAGTCCGCGCCGGAGATGGGCTGGGGGTCCCGGATGATAGGCTGATTCGTGTTGCCGATGTCGCCGGAAAAGACGATTTTCTTCTCCGCTGCCCCTTCCCGGACCCACAGCTCCACATAGGCACTGCCCAACAGGTGGCCCGCGTCAGTCATGCGGAAGCGGAACCCTTCCACCGGCTCCAGCGTCTGGCCGTAGCTCACCGGCACCAGCCGCCGGATGGCCTCCTCCGCGTCCGCAATGGTGTACAGCGGCTCTACCGGCTCTTTCCCGGCCCGCTTGCCCTTTTGGTTCTCCCATTTGGCGTCGCTCTCCTGAATGTGGGCGGAGTCCAGCAACATGATTTCCAGCAGCTGGCAGGTCAGAGCGGTGGCGTAAATCGGCCCCTGATACCCCTCCTTCACCAGCAGGGGCAGGCGGCCGGAGTGGTCGATGTGGGCGTGGGTCACCAGCACCGCGTCGATGAGCGCCGGTGAAAAGTAGAACCGCTGGTTGTCCGTCTCGTCCTTGCCCTGCTGCAACCCGCAGTCCACCAGAACGTGTTTCCCGTTGGCGGAGACGCAGTGGCAGGAGCCGGTGACGGCGTGGGCCGCTCCGTAAAAGCAAAGCTCCATTCGTGGCACCTCTTTCCTTCGTTTTTCGCATATTTTCAGCAAAATGTCAAACGTGTCCGTTTTCTTAGCTCTATTTTAGTACAAAATCCCCTGTGCTGTCAATCGAAACCGGCGGCAGTTTCCCCTTTTCCGGGAAACGGGGCGTTTTGCGACAGACAGCCGCGTTTGTTTCCAACCTGTCAAATTCAAAATTGACACGTTCCGTACTTTCTGGTATAATAAATTGATTTTGTGAGTATTCCGCATTTTTTGAGCCTATATTCCATGTACGAAGGTGAATCATATGAGTTTTAAAATCATCGGCACAGGCAGCTATGTGCCGCCCAAGGTCGTCACCAACGACGACCTGACCGTTTTCCTGGACACCAGCGACGAGTGGATCTCCACCCGCAGCGGCATCAAGGAGCGCCACGTGGTCACCAACGAGACCACCTCGGAGCTGGCCACCAAAGCCGCCCAAAACGCCCTGGAAAACGCCGGTATTTCCGCGGACGAGCTGGACATGATCCTCTGCGCCACGGTCAGCAGCGAATACATCAGCCCCTCCATCGCCTGCCTGCTCCAGCGGAACCTGGGCGCGCAGTGCCCCTGCCTGGACCTGAACGCCGCCTGCACCGCCTGGATCTACCTGATGGACACCGCCGCCGCCTTCTTCTGCAAGGGCGGCATCCGCAAAATGCTGGTGGTGGGCGCGGAGTCCATGTCCCGCATTCTCAACTGGCACGAGCGCTCCACCTGCGTTCTCTTTGGCGACGGCGCGGGGGCCGCGGTGCTGGAGGCCGGTGACAACTACCTGGGTTCCTCCTTCGTCACCGCCGGGGGCGACGACGTGATTGCCATTCCCACCAAGAAGGGCATCTCCCCCTGGTACGACCGGGACGAGCAGCTGCCCCTGGTGCATATGAACGGTCAGGAGACCTACAAGTTCGCCGTCAGCAACTTCCCCAAGCGGGTGGCCGAGGTGGTCGCCAAAGCCGGGCTGGAGGAAAAGGACCTGGACTGGGTCATTCCCCACCAGGCCAACAAGCGCATCATCGACGGCGCAGCCCGCCGCATGAAGGCCATCCCCGCCGACCACTTCTGCGTCAACATCCAGAAGTACGGCAACACCTCCGCCGCCAGCATCCCCCTGGCGATGGACGAGTGGAACCGGGCCGGGAAGTTCCAGCGCGGCGACCTGATTGCCATGGTCGCCTTCGGCGGCGGACTGTCCAGCGCGGCGTGTCTGATTCGCTGGTAAACGTGCCTTTCGGCTTGTGCAGGTTTCCGACCACGTAAGATATCTGTCTCATTCTCACTGTAGGGGCGGCCCGTGGCCGCCCGCCAAGAAAGATGCAGGTTTTAGGGCGGCCAAGGGCCGCCCCTACACGCAAACAACTCATAAACGGCACATAAACCGCAAAACGCTCGAACCCAGCCACAAACTGGATTCGAGCGTTTTTCTATCCCGTCCGCCGGTCAGGGCGCGCACGCCCTGGCCGGACTTTGAGGGGACGAGAAGGAGTTGTTTGTAAGGTTACGGATTACTGCTTACGCATCTCAGCCAGCTTAGCAGCGTTGGAATCGACGGTCTTCTTGTCCAGCGGATACCAGAAGGCCAGAATCACGACCAGCAGGCCGAAGCCGATGGCGGGAATCAGGGTGGAAATGGTGTAAATGCCGTTGACAACACTGGTGTCGAACGCGGTCTCGGCGGTGTAGCCGATCATGGTCAGCAGAGCGCCGGTCAGACCGGAGGACAGCGCCTGGCCGATCTTACGGGCGAAGGAATACAGGGAGTAGATGGTGCCGTCGGAACGGGTACCCCGGCGAATGTTGTCCTCGTCGATGACGTCGATGATCATGGCCCACACGCAGGTATTGAAGAAGGCAACGCCGAAGTAGCCCAGTGTGTAGAACACAATGTAAACATACATGTTCTGAATGCGGAGAACGAAAGCAGCGGCAAACGCGATAACGGCGACCGCGTTGCCGGCAATGGCAACCTCCTTTTTGCCAAATCTTTTAGAGAGCGGCGGGATGACAAACGCAGCCAAAATCAACATCATCACACTGCCGACGAGAGAGGCGATAGACGCGCCGGTTGCGTTGTTGAAGTAGTTGGGGTAGATATAGTTGTTCATGCCCTGCATGGTCAGCTGGGCCAGCAGCAGGACGATGGCGGCGGCGATGATGGAAATCAGGGCGCGGCTGGAACCCAACTGCTTGAGCAGAGCGCCCAGGCTGAACTTTTCGGTCTTGGTGGGAATCTTGACGCGCTCAGTGCAGAGGCTGGTGCAGAGAAAATAGCAGATGACAGCGCAGATGGAGCAGACCAGAGCCGCAATAGTCATCTTGGTGCCGGAGAGCTGGGTGTTGCCGTTGGCGTCGGTGTAGTAGACCACCAGGGGCAGGATCACGCCGATAACGGTGCTAGCCAGGGTCGCGCCGATGTTCCGCCAGCTGGACAGCTGGGTACGCTCGTCGGGGTTGTCGGTGATGGCGGAAGCCATGGAGCCATAGGGGATGTTGACGCCGGTGTAGCAGACGCTGCCCCAGAGCAGGTAGGTGAAGAACATCCAGAAAATCTTGAACGCCATGGGCATGTTCTGGAACCAGGAGGCGTACAACAGGAGGGAGGCCAGGGCCACGGGACCCATGAAGCGCCGCATCCAGGGGATGAAACGGCCCTTCTCGGTGGGCTTGCTGCGGTCCACGACCTGGCCCATAGCGGTGTCAGTGAAAGCGTCCACGAAACGGGCCATCATCATCAGCAGGCCGACCAGACCGGCGGAGACGCCCATAACGTCGGTGTAGAACTTCAGCATGAAGCTGGAAGCCAGGATAAAGGTGAAGTCGTTGCCGAAGTCGCCCATGGCGTAGCCGATTTTATCAGCCCAGCCAAACGGCTTTACGGCAGTAGTGTTTTTTGTTGCCATTTCTCTCAAGCTCCTTTTCTAGTAGTTTGACAAGGTTCCACCGTGGCAATCCGGCGGAGGTGGTATGAAAACTGCCTTGTCCGCGCCCCGTTGGGAATAGCGGGGGAGATGTTTCCTCCTTCCTTTGGACAGGCATATATGCTGGTTCCCCGCCGCAGCAACCCGCGGCGGGGGCAGGAAACCGGCGAGCCGGTTTTCTACGGAGTAAAGCGGGTGGGAAGGGTTACACCTTCTTCACCTTGATGAGCTGGGCGTTCAGGCTCTCCAGGAAACCATCGGGCATGGTGCCACCGGTCATATCCATCATTCCCTGCGGGGTCATGACCTTCATCATATCCCACATGCCCACGCCGGGGGCGATGTCGAAGTTGCTGGCCAGCTTGATGGCTTTGCGGGCGACGGCCAGGGCTTCTTCGCTCTGGGCGATGACCTCAAAGGTATCCTTAACGTTGTAATAGCCTTCGGGGAACTCCATGGGGGCTGCCAGATCCATATCGCCGATGGAACTGAACCAGTTGGCGACACCCTCGCGGCGCTCGTTGACTTCGGGCAGGGTGTAGATGGCAGGCTCGGTCTCCACCTTCTCCAGGGTGGTGGAATCCTTCACGCCGCCTGCGTCGGCCACCAGGATGTTGAAGCCGTCCTTCAAGGCCACGGTGAACGCGGCGATGTGGTCCACAGCGGCCTTGGCCTCCACCAGTTCGCCGTTCAGGTACAGGGAGACGCTGGGCTGGTTGGTGTAGACCTTGACGAGGGTTGTCTCGCCAGCGCGCTGGGCGTAACGCTTGCCCGCGATGTGGACCATGGGGGCCTTGGTCCAGTACGCCTGATAGATGTAATAGGAATCCTTCTTGGTCTTGCGGTCCATCGTGACCAGGCCCTTGTTGTTCCGGCCCGCTACGCCACCCTCGTTCCGGGCCGCACAGCCGAAGTCGAACATATTCCAGACGTGGGTGGACCACATCCAGGGCCGCTCGTCGAACACCTTCGCCAGATGCTCGTGGTACATGGCCTGATATTCCTCGCTGTAGTCCTTGCAGGCGGGTTCGGGGCCGTGGTTGGTGATAACGCCCTCGCAGCCGTACTCGCTCATGCCCAGGCACAAGTCGGGATGCTTGGCATGGAAGTCATCCAGCCAGGGTCCGTTGTCCTCCATCTTGCCGCCGTACCAGCCGAAGTAGTGGTTGTAGCTGATGGTGTCGGTGATGTGGTGCATGGGGCTTTCCACAGGGGTCATGGAGACGTGAGCGATGGTGGTCAGACGGGTGGGGTCCATCTCCTTGACCATCTTGTTCAGCTCCACATGGTTGTCCACCAGCTGCTGGGAGATGCCGCCAATCAAAATCTCGTTGGAGATGCCCCAGAAGCAGATGGAGGGGTGGTTGTAGTTCTGGACGATCAGCTCTTTCATCTGGCTGATGCAGTTCTGGTGGGCGGCGGGGTCCTTGTTGAACACGCTGATGAAGGGGATCTCCGCCCAGATGATGAAGCCCAGCTCGTCGCAGGCGTCGTAGAAGTCCTGAGAGTGCTCATAGTGGGCCAGACGGATGGTGTTCGCGCCCAGCTCCTTGATAATTTTCGCGTCCTCGTAATGCTCTTCCTTGGAGAGGGCGTTGCCCTTGTACAGGCGGTCCTGGTGGCGGCTGACGCCCCGCAGGGGAGTCTCAACGCCGTTGATGATAAAGCCGTCGTCGGGGGTGACGGAGAAGCTGCGGACGCCCGCCTTGCAGGAGACCTCGTCATAGGCCTCGTTGCGGCGCTGGAGCAGCGCGGTGACGGTGTAGAGGTTGGGGCTGTCGATGTCCCACAGCTTGACGTCGGGGACGTACAGGGTGACGGCGGTGCTGTCGGAGGGACGGCAGGCATAGGCGACCTCTTTGCCGTCGGGGTCCTTGATGGAGTAGAGGACGGTGAAGTTCTCATCGGGGTTGGTGACGTAGGTCTCCAGCTCGAAGGTTGCGCCGCCACACTTCTCGCAGGGCTTGGGGGTGACTTTCAGGCCGGGGCCGCCGTAGTAGTCCAGGTCAAAGTGGGCGTTGGGGACGGAAATCAGGTTAACGCCCCGGTACAGGCCGCCGTAGAAGGTGAAGTCCGCGGACTGGGGATAGACGCTGTCCTTGTACTCGTTGGAGCAGTTGACCACCAGCAGGTTGTCCTCGCCGTCCTTGCACAGGTCGGTGATGTCCGCCCGGAAGATGGAGTAGCCGCCCTCGTGGTAGGTGACCTTCTCGCCGTTGACGTAGACGGTGGCCTGCTGGCCCGCCGCCATGATTTCGACGTAGACGCGCCCGCCCGCCAGCGGCTGCTTGGGCGTGGGGAAGGATTTGGCATACCAATAGCTGCCCCGGTCATAGCTGCCGTTGCCATCGTGCCCGTCCACGGCGTTCCAGGTGTGGGGCAGGTCAACGTCCTGCCAGTCCGTGGGGTAGGCCGCGGGCAGTCCTGCATCCTGCTGGATGAATTTCCACCCTTTGTTTAAGTTGATGACATTCCTCATAATGCTTGCTCCTTACAGAAATATTTACCTTCACCGGCATAACCGGCAGACGCAACAATGGGATTCTTTGCGGCAAACCCTACGATTTTTCGTGTATTTTGTCACAAAACAGCAAAAATAAATAAATTCTTCAATTTTCCCTATCTTTTACCATTTTGCATAATGAAGCGCACTTTTCAATTTCAATTTTTGTACATTGTTATTATATTTCTAAAAGACCTTGATGGATAGGAATAATTTTTGTGTCTTTTTGGATTTTTTTCAGATTCACTTGCAACTGCCTAAAAAATGTGCAATAAATAATGAAAAAAATATCTTTCGCTTCCCTATGTGAAGTAAATTTTTCGTTTTTTGAAACGTTTTCCCAGCGAGGTGCCCACGTTATGACCCAAGAGTTATCAGATTTCATCCAAAACCTCTTTTCCATCAACAACATTCCCATCCATGCCGTCACCCTGCCCTGTGACGACTTCGACTGGCTGGACCACGGGCTGCGCTGCAACATCCTGGGCGACCACCGCCTGACGGAGATTTGCAACGCGGAGCTGAAAAAACTGCCCAGCTTCACACTGCACTACTTCAAGGACGTGTTTCAGTGCAACTATGTGGTTTTGCGTTACAGCGGAGAGGACGAATTTCTCCTGGCGGGGCCGGTCCTGTTTGAAAACCTCACCGGCGCCCGGTTTGAGGCGCTGTTCACCCGTCTGAACCTGCCGGAAATCCTGCGGGAGCCTTTGCAGGCGTATTATTACGGCCTTCCAGTTTTTACCGACCAAGGCTCGCTTGAGACTCTTTTCACGCTGCTGGCCAACTACCTCTGCGGCGAGGGACAGTATGAGGTCCAGCGCACCAGCGAGAACGACCTGGACGACTGGTATCACATGTACAGCAATTACCTCCAGGTGCCCGACCAGCCCTTCCAGGGCATCCAGTACATCGAGGAGCGGTATCAGGTGGAAAACGAACTGCTCCAGGCCGTGTCCAAGGGCAACGAAAACCAGGCCCTGGAGCTGATTGCCCGGTTCAACACCATCACCCTGCCCCAGCGACTGCCCGACGCCCTGCGGGACATGAAGGACTACACCATCACTCTGAACACCCTGCTGCGCAAGTCGGCGGAACAGGCCGGGGTCCACCCCATCCACATCGACGCCTATTCCAACCAAAACGTCCAGCAGATCGAGACCATCACCAGCCTGGATCAAATCAACCAATTCCGCCGGAAAATCGTCATTGGCTACTGCCGCATGGTCAACGAATACAACCTGAAAGGCCACTCCCTGCCGGTGCAGAAGATCATCAACTACGTCAGCACCGACCTGACCGCGGACCTGAGCCTGAAAGCCTTCGCCTCCCGGCTGAACATCAACGCCAGCTACCTTTCCTCCCTGTTCAAAAAGGAGATGGGCGTTCCCCTGACGGAGTACGTCAATCAGCACCGCATCG
Source organism: Clostridiales bacterium (assembly GCA_020859945.1). Taxonomy (GTDB): domain Bacteria; phylum Bacillota; class Clostridia; order Oscillospirales; family Oscillospiraceae; genus Onthomonas. The sequence continues at coordinate 21,177 of JAJBVG010000095.1, forward strand.
AACACGCCCAGCGTCTGCTGCTTTGCACCGACCTGCCCACCAAGTCCGTGGCGGTGCAGTGCGGCGTCTCTGATATGCACTATTTCAGCCGCCTGTTCAAGCAAATCGTGGGCGTCACCCCCAAGGTGTTCCGGGAAAGCACCTCCATGGCGGATTACTATCATCTCAACCAGTCCGCCCCTTCTTCCGGCTCTGCCGACCGCACCGCCAGGGAAAAGTCCGGCTGAGGAACATCGGGCGATGACAGACATCTTCGGAAACCCAAAAATCCGGCACGCAAAACAGCAATCACCCCCTTGCAAATTGTACAGCATCTGGTATACTAGATGATATCAATCTTGTTTGATTTGCAGGTGAACTTGTTTCGATGGAAAATCTGACCGCCAACAAAAAGGCATATGAACACGTATTCGACTATTTTTTTAACCTGATCCTCAGCGGCGAGCTGAAGCTCAACGACCGCATCCCCACCGAGCGGGATATCGCTGAGCGGCTGGGCGTCAGCCGCAACTCCGCCCGGGAAGCCCTCCATGTGCTGGAGATGATGGGGCTGGTGGAGTGTCTCCAGGGCAGCGGAAACTATATCCGCTGCGACCCCCACGACTACATGCTGAAATTTTTCAACATGTTCCTGGTGCTCCAGCAGGCCAGCTACACCGACGTGCTGGAAATGCGCCGCTGGTACGAGGCCGGCGCCATCGAAATGGCTATGAACTGCGCCACCGCCGAGGAGCTTGGCTCCCTGCGGCAGATTTTGGTCTCTATGGACCAGACCGACAGTCTGGAGGAAAGCTCCCGGCTGGACCTGGCCTTTCACAACTCTCTGGTCCGGGCCTCTCACAACCGGCTGCTGTCTTTTTACACCTCGCTGTTCAACGAGCTGCTGGACCAGTTCATCCGCAGTCTGCGCACCACCATCCTGCTGGACGGCGCGCAGGCCCAGCTGTTGCAGCAGTCCCACTGGGCCATTTATAACGCCCTGACGGAAAAGGATCTGGACACGGGCCTGGCCGCTCTGGAGCAGCACTTTGAAATCGACCGGGATTACATCGCCCAGGCGGAACGGAGCCGCTAAACGTCGCACTTTTTCTCAAATTTCCTCAAAATCCTCTTTTCAATCTGTGGACAATCGCCAAAAAGTCGTGTATACTATAGTTACTTCTTGCACGCCGTCGGCGGCAATCAGTTTTGTTTAGGAGGTACTTTATGAAAGCATTTATGGACCAGGATTTCCTGCTCAGCACCGAAACCGCCAAAAAGCTCTACCATGAGGTGGCGGAGCAGATGCCCATCATCGACTATCACTGCCACATCGACCCCCGGGAGATCGCTGAGGACCGGAAGTTCGACAACATCACCCAGGTCTGGCTGGGCGGCGACCATTACAAGTGGCGTCAGATGCGCACCTGCGGCGTCACAGAGGATTTGTGTACCGGCGACGCTCCCGACCGGGAAAAGTTCCGCGCCTTTGCCTCCATCCTGCCCCAGCTCATCGGCAACCCCATGTACCACTGGAGCCACCTGGAGCTACAGCGGGGATTTGACATCTACGAGCCTCTGAACGCCGACAACGCCGACGAGATCTACGACAAGTGCAACGAGATTTTGAAGAACTACTCCGCCCGCCAGCTGATGCGGAAGTTCAACGTCAAGGCCATCTGCACCACCGACGACCCTGTGGACGACCTGTATTGGCATGGCGTCATCGCCGATGACCCCACCATGGAAATCAAGGTGCTGCCCGCTTTCCGTCCTGACAAGGCCATCGCCATCGAGAAGCCCGGCTTTGACGATTACATCCGCAAGCTGGGCGAAGTGGTGGGCCGTGAGCTGACCTCCGCCGAGGACGTGGCCGCTGCGCTGGTGGAGCGCATCGACTACTTCAACAGCAAGGGCTGCCTGTGCGCCGACCACGGCCTGGACTACTGCATGTACGCCGAGCCGGACTCCGCCGCCGCCAACGCCGCCTTCCAAATCGCCATGACCGGCAAACAGCCCCCCAAGGACCAGGGCGACGCCTTCAAGACGCTGGTCACCATCGCCTGCGCCAAGCGCTACACTGAGTTGGATTGGGTCATGCAGATCCACTTTGGCTGCCTGCGCAACAACAACAAGCCCGCCGTGGCCCTGATGGGTCCCGACCACGGCCACGACGCCATCAACAGTCAGTCCGGCGTGGAGAACCTGGCTCCCCTGCTCAACGCCTTTGTGGAGAACAACGGCCTGCCCAAGATGATCCTCTACTCGCTGAACCCCATCGACAACGCCGCCATCGTCACCATCATGGGCTGCTTCCAGGGCGGCGGCGTGGCCGGCAAGCTCCAGCAGGGCAGCGCCTGGTGGTTCAACGACACCCGTCCCGGTATGCGGGAGCAGCTGACCACCCTGGCCGCTGACGGCGCGCTGGGCCAGTTCGTCGGTATGCTGACCGACTCCCGCTCCTTCCTGAGCTACACCCGCCACGAGTATTTCCGCCGCATCCTGTGCGAGCTGATCGGCGAGTGGGTGGAAAGCGGCCAGTACCCCAACGACGAAAAGCAGCTGAAAAAGCTGGTGGCCGACCTGAGCTTCAACAACACCAACAACTTCTTCCGGTTTGGCATCGAGCTGTAAGAAACCGCGAACATTTTCCCGCCCGGACGCCCCATCGCGTCCGGGCGGTTGAGCCTGTCTCCGACAGGCTCTCGACCAAAATCACGGATTTTGGTCGAATATGCGGCCCCGGCAGCGCACGCGCAAGCGCGCACGTTTGGGGCCTTTCCTGTGTGCTTTTGCCGGTACATGCCCGGCTAAAAGCACAAATTTCATTTTATTTTGCCGCAAAGCGGCAAAACTCCTGCGGAGGGCTTTTAACTCTTTCGCTTTTTAAAGCACTACCGCTCGAATACGTCTTTTGTGGCTGAACTGTTCTGTATATCAAACCGTCAAAAAATCCAAAAGACAAAAATAAAAATTGTGTCCGCGACCCATTGACAAACTCCGCCGGGTATGGTAAGTTTACCTTACCATACGACTGACGGAAGTGGAATCGACCACGGGGAGTATGGGATTTGAAGTGCCGACCGTCTGGGCCAGTGAGGGACCCGAACGTGCGGCACATTTTGTTTGTAAGCTGCTGGTAAAACGTTGAAATCCACACGAGAAAGGAAGATCTGCGGTATGAAAACGGACATTGAGATCGCCCAGGAAACTCCCATGCTGCCCATCGCGGAGGTGGCCCGGAAAGCGGGCATCAGCGAGGATCTGCTGGAATACTATGGCAAGGTGAAGGCAAAACTGGACATCTCCTCCCTGAAAGAAGCTCCCCGGAAGGGCAAGCTGATTTTGGTCACAGCCATCAACCCCACCCCTGCCGGGGAGGGCAAGACCACCACTTCCGTGGGCCTGGCGGACGCCCTGGCCCTGCTGAACAAAAACGCCCTGCTGTGCCTGCGGGAGCCGTCCCTCGGCCCGGTGTTCGGCATCAAGGGCGGCGCTGCCGGCGGCGGCTACGCCCAGGTGGTGCCCATGGAGGACATCAACCTCCACTTCACCGGCGACTTCCACGCCATCGGCGCGGCCAACAACCTGCTGGCCGCCATGCTGGACAACCACATTCAGCAGGGCAACGAGCTGGACATCGACGTGAAAAACATCACCTGGAAACGCTGCGTGGACATGAACGACCGCCAGCTCCGCAACGTCATTGACGGGCTGGGGGGCCGTCTCCAGGGGGTCCCCAGAGAGGACGGCTTCGACATCACCGTGGCCTCGGAGGTCATGGCGGTGCTGTGCCTGGCCTCCGACCTGAAGGACCTGAAAGCGCGGCTGGCCCGCATCATCGTGGCCTACGACCGGAAGGGCAACCCCGTCACCGCCCACGACCTGAAGGCCGAAGGCGCTATGACCGTGCTGCTGAAGGACGCCATCAAGCCCAATCTGGTGCAGACCCTGGAGCACAACCCCGCTCTGGTCCACGGCGGCCCCTTCGCCAACATCGCCCACGGCTGCAACTCCATCTCTGCCACCGACACGGCGCTGAAACTGGCCGACTATGTGGTCACAGAGGCGGGCTTCGGCGCGGACCTGGGCGCGGAGAAGTTTTTGGACATCAAGTGCCGGGCGGCGGGGCTGGACCCCTCCGCGGTGGTCATCGTTGCCACGGTGAAGGCGCTGAAATACAACGGCGGCGTCCCCAAGACCGAGCTGGGCCACGAGAACCTGGAGGCTCTGGAGAAGGGCCTGCCCAACCTGCTCAAGCATGTGGAAAACATCACCCGCGTCTTTAACCTGCCCTGCGTGGTGGCCATCAACCGCTTCACCCAAGACACCGACGCCGAGCTGAACCTCATCCGGGAGAAGTGCCGGGCGCTGGGCGTCAACGTGGTGCTCTCCGAGGTGTGGGGCAAGGGCGGCGCAGGCGGCGTGGAGCTGGCCAAAGAGGTGCTGCGGCTGTGCGAGCAGCCCCACAACTTCCAGTTCGCCTATCCCCTGAACATCCCCATCAAGGCCAAGCTGGAGGCCCTGGTCAAGCGGGTCTACGGCGGCGCGGGCGTGACCTATTCCAAGGCCGCGGAGCAGTCCATCGCCAACCTGGAAAAACTGGGCTACGGCGACCTGCCCGTCTGCGTAGCCAAGACCCAATATTCCCTCTCCGACGACCCCACCCTGCTGGGGCGGCCGGAGGGCTTCACCGTCTCCGTCACCAAGGTGAAGGTCTCCGCCGGAGCGGGCTTCATCGTGGCCCAGACCGGCGACATCATGACCATGCCCGGCCTGCCCAAGGTCCCGGCGGCAGAGCGCATCGACATCGACGAGAACGGCAAAATCGTGGGGCTGTTCTGACCTCTCTCCGTTCCCGGAAGCGGGACAAATGCTCCGTTTTTGTGAATCAACGTTGAACCCACTATTAAAATCCACTAAAAAATTGTTTTCTGCCCTTGCTCTTTGGGTGCAAATCCGCTACAATAAAGGCACAGCGCACAATTTCCATAAGTCGCATCCATTTTCTAGGAGGAATTATCATGGCATTTATCGACGATTTGAAAAAGAGAGCCAACGATTTGGCCCAGCAAGCCAATGGTCTGGCCCAGGCCGGAGCCGCCAAGTCCCGTCAGCTGGCCGCCGTTGCCAAGCTGAAAGCCGCCAACCTGGGCGAAGAGGACACCATCCGCAAGGCTTATGTCGAGCTGGGCAAGCAGTATTTTGCCAAGTACGGCGAGAACCCGGAGGACGAGTTTGTCGCCGCCTGCGCCACCATCCTGGAGGCCCAGGCCGCCATCGCCGCCAACAACGCTCTCATCGAGGAGATGTCCGCCAAGCCTGAGGAGGAGGAAGTCTCCGCTGAGGAAGAGGCTCCTGTCGAGGAAGAAGCCGCTCCCGCTGAGGAAGA
>JAJBVG010000095.1:26647-32461 GCA_020859945.1 Clostridiales bacterium
GCCGCTCCCGCTGAGGAAGATGCTCCTGTCGAAGAAGAGGCCGCTCCTGCTGAGGAGGAACCCAAGGAGGAGTAAGCTCGCCTCTCCCCTGTTCATTTAACATTCATCCCCACGGGCATTTGTCCGTGGGGATTTTTGCGCTGCATAATGATTGAATTTCGAGCCATACTAACCCCATCAACCGCAAAGGAGATGGAACCATGGCAAATCTGACCAGCAAGGAGCTGTCCGCGCTGAAAGACCAACTGGACTTTGAACACACCTGTATCGTCAAGTACCAGTGCGCCTCCCAGGAGACCAACGAGAACTCCCTGAAACAGTGCTTCGACCAGTACGCGGGGCAGCACCAGCAGAATTTCAACACGCTGCTGACCTTTTTAAAGTGAGGAGGGACCCAACATGACCGACAAGGAACGGATGACCGATTTGATCCTGACCGAGAAGAAGATGACCACCAACTACAACACCTTCGCCTCGGAGTGTACCAACACCCGGCTGCGGGACACCTTCGTGAACATGATCCGCAGCGGCCACAACACCGCCACCCAGCTGTTTGACGAGGCCATGAACCGGGGCTGGTTCACCACCACCCCCGCCGATGGCGCACAGATCGCCCAGGCGTATCAGACCTATTCTTCCATGAACTGAGAGAATGCGAAAGCCCCGCCGGTTTTCCGGCGGGGCAAGGTTTTGGTTCAAAAAGTTACCGCACAGAGTAGTTAGGCGCTTCTTTGGTGATGTTGATATCGTGGGGGTGGCTCTCCTTCAGACCGGCGGAGGTGATGCGGACGAACTGGCCGTTCTGCTGGAGGTAGGGGATATTGGGCGCACCGCAGTAACCCATGCCGGAGCGGATACCGCCGATCATCTGGAAGATGGTGTCGGACAGGGTCCCCTTGTAAGGCACGCGGCCCTCGACCCCTTCGGGTACCAGCTTGCGCTTGCCGGACTGGAAATAGCGGTCCTTGGAGCCGTTGTTCATGGCGGCGATGGAGCCCATGCCGCGGTAGACCTTAAAGGAACGGCCCTGGTAAATTTCCGTCTCGCCGGGAGACTCCTCACATCCGGCCAGCAGACTGCCCAGCATGACCACGTTGGCGCCCGCGGCCAGGGCCTTGACGATGTCGCCGGAATACTGGATGCCGCCGTCAGCGATGACGGGGATACCGTACTTCTCGGCCATACAAGCGGCGTCATAGACAGCAGTGATCTGAGGCACACCGATACCCGCCACCACGCGGGTGGTGCAGATGGAGCCGGGGCCGATGCCCACCTTGACGCAGTCCACACCGGCCTTAATGAGTGCCTCGCACCCGGCGGCGGTGGCCACGTTGCCGGCGATGAGCTGCACGTCGGGGTACTTGGCCTTGACCTGCTCCACCGCCTTGAGGATGTTGCGGCTGTGACCGTGGGCGGAGTCCAGATTCAGCACGTCCACACCAGCCTCGACCAGGGCGTCCACCCGGTCCATCAGGTCGGCAGTGACGCCGATGGCCGCGCCGCAGAGCAGTCGGCCCCGGTCGTCACGGGCGGCGTTGGGGTAGGCCACGGCCTTCTCAATGTCCTTAATTGTGATGAGGCCCTTGAGCTTGCCCTCGCCGTCCACGATGGGCAGCTTCTCCACCTTATGCTTGCAGAGCACCTTTTTTGCCTCGTCCAGGGTGACGCCCTCAGAGGCGGTGATGAGGTTGTCCTTGGTCATCACCTCGTCGATGGGGCGGCTCATGTCGGTTTCAAACTTCATGTCCCGGTTGGTGATGATGCCCACCAGCTTGCCGCTCTTTTCGCAGATGGGGACGCCGGAGATGTGATACTTGGCGCAAAGCTCATCGGCCTCGCCCAGGGTGTTGTGAGGCTCCAGCCAGAAGGGGTTGAGGATGACGCCGTTTTCAGAGCGCTTCACCTGGTCCACCTGCTCGGCCTGCTGCTCGATGGACATATTTTTGTGGATGATGCCGATGCCGCCTTCCCGGGCGATGGCAATGGCCATCCGGTACTCCGTGACGGTGTCCATGGCGGCGCTCATCACGGGGATGTTCAGGCGGATTTTTTTGGTGAGCTGGGTGTGCAGATCGATGTCCGCAGGCAGCACGTCGCTGGCAGCGGGGATCAGCAGCACATCATCAAAGGTCAGTCCTTCCTTGACAAATTTTTCAGAAGCGTTGGTATTGATCATGTCAGCATCTCCTTTAAAAAAATTTGATTATTTGTAACAGCACCGGAAAACCCAAGGGGCTCTCCGGTGCTTTTTTAACTATTTTAACTGCGGCCAGGGCGAATCAGCAGCTTGTCCCGGCAGCACAGGTCATTCAGGTCGTCCAGGGTGGCGGCGCGCAGACGCAGAGAAGCACCACAGCGGGCGCAGACCACCTCCACGCTGGAGTAGTGGACCTTGAGCGTCCAGTCCTGGCTGCCGCAGGCGCAGGAAATCCCGCCGCGGGCGGCGATGTCCTTCAGCTCCCCCAGCACTTCCGCCATGACCACGTCGTTGAGGAAGGAACTCTCCTCCTGCTTTTCGTCCAGCTCGTCCACCGCTTCCTCCAGGCGCTTAATCGCCTGGTAGACGGCCTCATCCTGGCCCACATAGCAGCAGTCCAAGCCGGTTTTGCCGCAGGAGAAGCCCAGAGCCTTCTGGTGGAGGAAGTTTTTCTCCGGGCAGTAGGCAATGTGCTTGCCGCCGCAGGCCACGCAGGGGGCCTCCACCCGGAACCGGTCGCCCTCGTAGTCGATCCTCACCTCGGAGCCTCCGCAGGGGCAGGCGATTTTGGTGGGGGCTGCGACGAGGGAAAAGGCGGAGCGCTCCACGATGACGCTCTGGCGGCATTTGGGACAGAGAAAGCCAATCGAACGCATTTCATCAGACATGAAACATTCCTCCCTCTTTGGCGGCTGATTTCCGCTATTATACCAGCCCAACTTTGAAAAAACAATAGCGGTTGCGTACAATTTTCTCCGCTCCGGCGGGACTGTTTTAGAATATTTTCACCCCTTCCGCGCAGACTATACCCAGATTGAACCACAAACGGAGGTGCAGCTATGACAGCAAAAAAACTGGGCGGGCAGACCTATGCCCTGGCCACTCCACCGTCCATCGCGGGCCACGCCAACGTGGTGGGCAAGAAAGAGGGACAGGGGCCGCTGGCGGACAGCTTCGACCTCATCAGCCAGGACGTGAAATTCGGGCAGAGCACCTGGGAGAAGGCGGAGACCGCCATGCAAAAGCTGGCGCTGACCCGCGCCCTGGAAAAGGCAAGGCAGCCCCTTTCCGCCCTGGATTTTCTCTTCGCCGGGGACCTGCTGAACCAGTGCATTGGCTCCGGCTACGCCGCCCGTGACCTGGGCGTTCCCTACTTCGGCCTGTACGGGGCCTGCTCCACCATGGCGGAATCCCTGGCCCTGGCCGCCATGACCCTGGACGGAGGCTTTGGGGAGTGGGCAGCGGCGGCAGCCTCCTCCCACTTCTGCTCCGCCGAGCGGCAGTACCGCACACCGCTGGAGTACGGCGGGCAGCGGACCCCCACCGCCCAGTGGACCGCTACGGCGGCGGGGGCGGTGGTGCTGGCAAAAGAGGGGCCGGGACCGTATGTCACCCACGTCACCGTGGGCAAAATCAACGACAAGGGCATCAAGGACGCCAACAACATGGGAGCGGCCATGACCTGGGCGGCCTACGACACCATCTCCTGTCACCTGCGGGACACCGGGCGCGCTCCCTCCTATTACGACCTCATCGTCACCGGCGACCTGGGCAAGCTGGGTCGGAGCCTGCTGGTGGAACTGTTTCAGCGGGACGGGGTGGAGCTTTCCGGCAACTACAACGACTGCGGCTGTCTGCTCTACGACTGCGGGACCCAGGACGTTCACTGTGGCGGCTCCGGCTGCGGCTGTTCCGCCTGCGTCCTCACCGGCTACCTGCTCAACGGGATGCGGGAAGGCAGGTGGGACCGCCTGCTGTTCTGCGCCACCGGCGCGCTCCACTCCCCCACCGCCGTGGGACAGGGAGAGTCCATTCCCGGCATCTGCCACGCCGTAGCCATCTGCAACAGCCGGGAAGGGTAAACCGGCCAGAAAGGAGATTCAAACATGGAACTGTTTTGGCAATTCGTTCGGGCGTTTCTCTGCGGTGGATTGATTTGCGCCGTGGGGCAGGTGCTCATTGACCGCACCTCCCTGACCCCGGCGAAGATCCTCACCGCCTACGTGGTGGCAGGGGTGGTGCTGGGGGCGCTGGGCCTGTACCAGCCTCTGGTGGAGTGGGGCGGCGCAGGGGCCACAGTGCCGCTGACCGGCTTCGGCTACAACCTGGCGAAGGGCGTCAAGACCGCCGTGGCGGAAAAGGGCCTGTTGGGGGCCTTCACCGGCGGGACGACTGCCGCCGCGGGAGGCATTGCCGCGGCAGTGCTGTTCGGCTGGCTGGCGGCGGCGGTGTTTAAGCCGGGGGAGAAAAGCTGAGCGTGTTACAATGTGCAATTAGCAATGTGCAATGTGCAATTTGGGGTTATCCCTTTCAAATCAGCCATAGCGATGATTTTAGCCCAAACCCCTCCACCATGCTACGCATGGTCCCCCTCCCCTTTCAGGGGAGGCAAGAGGGTGGTCAGTTGCAGAAAGGGCAGTTCTTTGCTAAAAAGCTGTACCGTGCTAAAAAAGAAATCCCCGCAGCGCGTCATTTTCGTGACCTGCTGCGGGGAACTTTCATGTAATCTCTGCTGTCTCCGGCTTCTTCGCCTGGTAGTGCTTACAGCTCCGCTGTGCGTAGAGCTTGCCGCCGTAGCGCCGGTTGCCGTAGCGCTTGGCATCGGACAGATGCTCCACGTAGACCTCGCCGGTCTCCGGGTTCTGCCAGGGGGCCTTGGGGTTGGTAACACTGCCGCCATGGTAGGCCTTGGGCAGCGGGGGATAATTCCACCCGGAACCGTAACGGCGCTGACTGCCCCAGGGCTCCTTGTAGCTCATGGGCAGCTCCACCACCACTTTGGACTCCGGCACGGGAGAGCCGTCCATGCGGATGGAGAAGGGGTGGGGAATGGCGGTGATTTTCCCGTAGCGCCGCTGACTGCCCCACGGCTCCTTGTAGCTCATGGGCAGCTCCACCACCGCGCGGGAGCGGGGTGTGGGCGAACCGTCCATGCGAATGGGCAGGCGGAACCGGACACCGGTGTAACGGCGGCTGCCGCCCCAGGGTTCTTTGTAGCTCATGGGCAGTTCCATAGCTATCCGGGCAGGCATGGGCGAGCCGTCCATGCGGATGGGTACCGCCAGCATGACGCCAGTGTATCGCCGCTGACTGCCCCAGGGGGCTTTGTAGCTGGGGGGCAGCGCCTGGAGAGGCTTGCCCACACCGGCCACGCCGTAGCCACCCTTGTAGCTGTCCACCGGGATACACCAGGTCTTTCCGGTCAGGCGCTGGCCGTTGAACCGCCGCCGGTGGGTCTGGGGAGCCTGGCGGGTCAGCCCCGCCGCCTTCACCGGGGCGAAACTGCCCTTGTAGCTGGGAATGGGCGCGTCCAGCCGCCAAGCGCCAAAACGCAGGTTGGACAGCCGGAACCCGGTGTGTCTGGCGGGCTGGTGGGTGGTGGGAACTTCGCCGGGACCTTGGGCGAACACCCCGCCCTTGTAGCTGGGCAGGGGCAGATCAGGCTGCCAGCCGGTGAACTGACTCCCGTTGAGCCTGCGCCCGTTGTGACTGCTGGGGGTGTGAGGCACCGGGATCGCAGCCTCTCCCGCCGCGCCTCTGCCGTTGCGGTAGCTGGCAGGGGTGGTGGTGTAAAGCTTCGCGGCTCTGGCCGAGGACGCGCCGCCCTTGTAGCTGGG
>JAJBVG010000008.1 GCA_020859945.1 Clostridiales bacterium
CAAACTCAATCGCCTTTTTCTATACCCTGGTCTCACATCTATTGTAAAGCTACAGTTATCCTAGAAGGTGGTTTGAAATTTGACCTTGATAGCATCAGATTTTTGGTGTATAATAATTCTGCATCTACGTTTCCTATTCTGGAAGAAACATATTCATCTGAGAATAGACAATCCATGGTTCATTGCGAAAAAGGAGAGTGTGAAGAGCGTTTATATATCGAAGAAAAATTTCCTATTTTTGGATATAAATATCAGTTGTCTTGGGCTTTCAAACAATAGCAACTGCGTATAAGCACAAATAGAATGGTAAGGGGTGATTATATGGATGAAGAGTAATTGAAAAGATAATAGTGTGAGATTCTTTCATCTTTTCCTTGGTGGAGTTGGTGCTTTTACTGGCGTTGGAAAGCTGGTTTATTGTATGAAATATTGATTTTAACATCTTGCATTTTCCCACCCGTTCTGCTATAATAATCTCAACGAAGCGAAGAGGCTCTGTGTAAACAGGGTCTCTTTTTTTGCGTTTTCTAGGGTTTTATACTGCGAAGGAGGAAGGCTGCGATGTATCCGCTGCTGACGATCGACCACGAAAAAATAGCGGCAAATGTGCGCCAGATGGTGGCCTACTGCGGGCAATATGGCATTGAGATCACCGGCATTACCAAGGTGGTGTGCGGCGACCCGGAAATCGCCAAAATTTATATCGACAACGGCATTTCCCGCATTGGCGATTCCCGGGTGGCCAACCTGAAAAAGCTGGCCTGGATGCCCTGCGAAAAGTGGCTGATTCGGATGCCCATGTGTTCCGAAGCGGAGGACGTGGTGCGCTGGGCGGATGTGTCACTGAACTCCGAGCTGGACACGCTGAAAGCCCTGGCGCGGGCCTGCCGCGCCCTGCGCAAGACCCATAAGGTGGTGCTGATGTACGACCTGGGGGACATCCGGGAGGGGTTTCTCTCCATGGATGAAATCCGCGCCGCCGCGGACTACGCCCGCCAAACGCCGGAGCTGGAGCTGTACGGCGTGGGCACCAACCTGACCTGCTTCTCCTTTATCCAGCCGGACACGGAAAAGCTGACCCTGTTGACCCAGGTGGCGGAGGAAATCCACGCCACACCCTGCATCAGCGGCGGCAACTCCGCCACTCTCGATTTGATGTTCCGGGGCGGCATCCCCAAGGAGGTCAACCTGCTGCGGCTGGGGGAGAGCCTGCTCTTTGGCCGGGAGCGGGCCAAATACCGCTACCTGGACGGCACTTACAACGATGCCTTCCGTCTACAGGCGGAGATCATCGAGCTGAAAGAGAAGCCCTCCCTGCCCTGGGGCACCGTGGGGGTAGACAGCTACGGCAACTCCCCCACGTTCACCGACCGGGGCGTGCGGATGAAGGCCATCTGTGCCCTGGGCAAGCAGGACATCGACGTGGAGACCATGTGGCCCATCGATGAGGGCATCCACATCCTGGGCGCCAGCAGCGACCACCTGATGCTGGACGTGGAGGACAGCGAGGTGGAGTACCGGGTGGGGGACACCATCGAGTTCCGGCTGGGGTATTTCGCCCTGATGCGAGCCTATACCAGCAGCTATGTGACCAAACTGCACCTGAACCGCCAGGCGGAGAGCATTTCTGTGCCGTTTTCGGAGGAGGAGCTGTCCCGGGCGCTCAGCGCTGCGGCGGTGTAAATACAATTTGCAATGTGCAATTATAACTCCAAGCGTTGGGAGCGCTGCGGACAAAGTTCTGCGGCGCTCCCGCTTTTGCGTTTCATGAAATTTCCCGCGCCTGTTTTCAGCCGTTGTCAAACGCCGGAAAAACTGTTATAATACCATCTGACGGCAAACCTGCTGCGGCAGGGGAGAGGGGAGACCCCCATTGGGAATTTCCCCGGTCACTGGCAAGCGCAAAGGAAAGATGGCGAGGTGGGAGAAATGACACAGGAAATGACACCGTATGTCCCCAAACCCATGAGCAGGCGGGAACTGCGCAAGTGCTACAGCCGGTTTTCCATCAGCGTGATCTTGCTGGTGGTGCTGACCCAGGTGCTGGGCGGGGTGCTGTACTACGCGGCGGCACGGTTTTTCCCCCAATACTACTGGGACGCCTTCTGGGGGCCGGTGCTGGCGCTGGCCGTCAACGACGTGTCGGTCTACCTGCCGGGGCTGGTCATCTTCCCGCTGGTGCTGCGAAAAATGCCGAAGGGCAACTCCATTCCGGTGGACCGGCTGAGCCTGTGGGAGTTCATACAGGCGGCGGTGTTCTCCTTCGGCGTGGGCTACGGTTGCTCGCTGGTCTCCTCTCTGGTCATCTATGGGCTGGAACACCTGACGAACCACGTCACCACCAACGTGGTGGATTCCTTTAGCGCGTCGCTTCCCATCTGGCTGACGGCGGTGGCCTTTGTGCTGGTGGCCCCAGTGATGGAAGAGCTGATTTTCCGGCGCATCCTGCTGCGGCGGCTGCTGGGGCTGGGGGACGTGTCGGCTATCGTGCTGTCCGCTCTGGCCTTCGCCCTGTTCCACGCCAATTTGTACCAGACGGCCTACGCCTTTGTGCTGGGTCTGGTGTTCGGGGCTGTCGTCCTGCTGACCGGCTCCATCCGGGACACCATTTTGCTACACATGCTCATCAACGGCTTCAGCGTGGTGATGCAGCTGAACCTGCCCGATGAGGCGCTGATGATAGCCAGCGTGTTCATCTTTCTCTCCATTGGCATCGCCATCGCCATGTTCCTGGCGGTGCGCCGGGGCTACCACATGGAGCCGGGGCCGCTGCCCTTCTCTCCCCGGGAGAAAGCGCGGGCCTGCCGCAGGTCGGTGTGGTTCTGGGTCATGCTGGTGCTGGGCCTGGGGTACAGCGCCGTGACCATCTTTCTGTAAAACGCCGCCGCCCTCCCGCCGGACTGCCTGCGTCCGGCAGAAGTAAAACTTTATGCAGGCAATTCTGAACCGAAGAAAGAAGTATTTGTTTGAATTTTCAAGACTGTCATCTCATTGACCCCATTGTAAAAGCCCTGACGGAACAGGGCTACACCCAGCCCACCGCGATCCAGGCGGGGGCCATTCCTCCGGCGCTGGAGGGCCGGGATGTGTTGGGCTGCGCCCGCACCGGCACTGGCAAGACTTGCGCCTTCGCCGCGCCCATCCTCCAGCGGCTGAGCCAGAACCCCGTGGAGGGGCGGCCCATCCGCGCTCTGGTACTGACCCCCACCCGGGAGCTGGCGATTCAAAATCAGGAGTGCTTTGTCAACTACGGGAAATATTTAAACGTGACCAGCGTGGTCATCTTCGGCGGCGTGGGCCAGGCCCCCCAGGTGGAGGCCATTCAAAAGGGCGCCGACGTGCTGGTGGCGACCCCCGGCCGTCTGGCCGACCTGTACCAGCAGGGGTATCTCGATTTGTCCAAACTGGAGATTTTCGTGTTGGACGAGGCCGACCGGATGCTGGACATGGGTTTCATCCACGACGTGAAAAAAATTCTCCAGTGGCTGCCCAAAAAGAAGCAGACGCTGTTTTTCTCCGCCACCATGCCGGAGGAAATCACCCAGCTGGTGAACAGCCTGCTCTACAAGCCCGTCCGGGTGGCGGTGGACCCGGTGAACAGCACCGTGGACGCCATCCGCCAACAGGTCTACCTGGTGGACCGGGTCAACAAGACCAAGCTGCTGGTCTCCCTGCTGGAGGAACAGGAACTGTCCTCAGTGCTGGTCTTTACCCGTACCAAGCACGGGGCCAACAAGGTCAGCAAGGATTTGCAGAAGGCCGGCGTCTCCGCTGCCGCCATCCACGGCAACAAGAGCCAGACCGCCCGGCAGGAGGCTCTGGCCGGGTTCAAGGCGGGGAACATCCGCGTATTGGTGGCAACAGACATCGCCGCCCGTGGGCTGGACATCGAAGATCTGGCCTGCGTGGTCAACTACAACCTGCCGGAGGTGCCGGAGACCTACGTTCACCGCATTGGCCGGACGGGGCGGGCGGGCCGCGGCGGGCTTGCCATCGCCTTCTGCGACTTCAACGAGCAGCCCCTGCTGAAAGACATCGAAAAGCTCATGGGCAAAAAAGTCCCCCAGGTGAAGGACCACCCCTGGCCCATGCAGAACTTTGATCCCCCGGCCAAGGACAAAGGCGGCAAGGTCCGCAACCCGGAGGACGAGGAGGCCCGCGCCGCCGCCCGGGAACTGGCCAAGGCCCGCCGGGAGGCAAACGCTGCCCGGCAGACCAAATCCGCTCCCCAGGAGACTGCCTCCGCTCCAACCGAGAGCGCTCCCGCGCCTGAAAAATCCAAAACCAAGAAGAAGGGCAAAAAGGCCCAGAAACCGGCGCAGCCGGAGCCGGTGGTGCCCATTCCCGACCTGCTGCCCAAGCGGGAGGAGCAGCCCATTGAACCGGCCCGCACCTTCGACAGCAGCGACATCCTTCACCGGAAGTACAAGCGCCCGGAGAAAAAGGTTATCCCCTCCCTGAGCAGCGTCTCGCTGCTGCCCAACGTGGAGCTGAAGGAGACCTTCGGCAGCCGCACCGTGGACACCAGCCGAAAGCTGAACACCCCTGCGCGGGACGCAACCGACCGCCTGTTTTCAGACCGGAAGGAAATTCCCGAAAAGTACCGCCCGGAGCGGCGGGAGGAGCCGGAGGCCACGGGAAAAGCCGGCAAAAAGTCCGGCAAAAAGCCCTCCGGCGGTAAGAACACCCGGCAGCAGCCGGAATCCGTCCCGCAGAAGCAGGAGGGCAGGCAGAAACCCGCCGCGCAAAAGCAAACCGGTGGGAAATCCGCCTCTCAGAAACAGAACAGCGGGAAAAAGGCCCAGCAGCAGCCCCCGAAGTCTGCTGCCGCTCAAAGGCAGACCACCGGCGGCAAGTCCCGGCAGCAGCACCCCGCCAATCAGGGCAAAAAGACCCGCATCCCGCCCCGGACGGAGCGCCCGGAGCGGCAGAAGGACTCTACCGAGCAGAAGTCGCTAATGAAGCCCTACTACCTCAGCGACCGGCGGAAAGGATAAACCTATGTGGTATTTCATCGTGGCCGGGTTCCTGGTGGGCCTGGACCAGGGCGTCAAGGCCGCCACCCGCGCCGCTCTCGCCCTGGGGGAGCAGGTGGTTCTCATCCCCGGTGTGGTGGGGCTGACCTATGTGCAGAACACCGGTATGGCCTTTTCCTCCTTCAGCGGGCGGACGGGGCTGTTGACTATCGTCTCTCTGGTCGCCACCGTGGGGCTGGCAATCGTGTTGGCTAAAAACCTTGTGTTTACACATCCCTGGGGCAAGTGGCCTCTGGCCGTTGTCATGGCCGGGGCCGCGGGCAACCTCATTGACCGGCTGTTTATGGGCTACGTCACCGACATGATCCAAGTGCTGTTTGTCAACTTCGCGGTGTTCAACATCGCGGACTGCTGCGTGGTGTTGGGCGGCATTCTGGTGCTGTGCTACGTGTTCTTCTTCTGGGAGAAGCTGGAGCCGAAAGAACCGAAGGGTGAGAAGGGACTTTGGGAATGAGTGCCCTGACCCTGACCGCCGACTGCGCCGGAGAGCGGGCGGATCAGTTCCTGGCCCGCTCTGTGGAGGGGCTGACCCGCTCCGCCGCCCAACGCCTGCTGGAGCAGGGGCTAGTGACCTCTGGCGGCAAAAAACTCAAAAAAAATGCCCGGCTGGAGGTGGGCGACCCGCTGGAGGTCGCGCTGCCAGAGCCGGAACCGCTGGACGTGGTTCCCCAGGACATTTCCCTGGAAATCGTCTATGAGGACGACGACGTGGTGGTGGTCAACAAGCCGGTGGGCATGGTGGTCCACCCCGCGCCGGGCCACCCGGACGGAACACTTGTCAACGCACTGTTATATCACTGTGGAAAATCACTCTCTGGAATCAACGGTGTGCTGCGTCCCGGCATCGTCCACCGCATTGACCGTGACACCAGCGGCCTTATCATCGTAGCCAAGAATGACAGCGCGCATCTGGCTCTGGCCACTCAGCTCCAGGACCACACCCTGGCCCGCACCTACGAGGCCATCGCAGTCGGCAATTTAACCGAAGATTCCGGCACAGTGGACGCCCCCATCGCCCGACACAAAACGGACCGCAAAAAAATGGCTGTCACCGCCGGGGGGAAACGGGCCGTCACCCACTGGCGGGTGCTGGAACGGTACAATGGCTATACCCGCGTGGAGTGCCAGCTGGAGACGGGCCGCACCCACCAGATCCGCGTCCACATGGCCTACCTCCATCACCCCCTTCTGGGGGACACCGTCTACGGCAGCAAAAAGCCCTATCCGGGGCTGGCGGGTCAATGTCTCCACGCCAAGCGGCTGCGGTTTGTCCACCCCACCACCGGGGAGCCGGTGGTGGTGGAATGTCCCCTGCCGGAGTATTTTGTGAACACCATCGAGCGGCTGAAAAAACTGTGATTTTAAATCAATTGGATGTGCAAAGAGGACAGCCCGCGGGCTGTCCTTTTTTTGCGGTATTTGGGAACACTCAGAAGCCTAATTCCTCGCCCACCAGAATCACATGGATGCGCCCCGGCACCCGGTTGTGCCGGGTGATAACGGTGGCACAGCAAATGCAGTCCTCGCTGTGGCAGTCGGCGCAGACGCCGGTGACGCTGCACGGGGTGTTCATCTCCAGCCGGACGCAGTTGGGGGGCGCGGCCTGCACCTTGATGCGCTCAATGGCGGAGGGGACGTCCTTGCAGACCTTGTTCATCCCGGCCACGACCACCACCCGCTCCGGGCCGCAGGTCAGGCAGGCCACCCGGTTGCCGTTGCCGTCCACGTTTACCAGTTCCCCCGCCACGGTGATGGCGTTGGCGCTGAGGAAGTACAGGTCGCAGAGGGTGGTCCGGGCATAAATCTCCCGCTTCTCCTGGGGGGTTTTTGCGGCGGCGCGGTCAATGTAGGTGCAGCCCGCCTGCTCCACCGTCTCCTGAAAGCTCAGCTCTCCCAGGGTCATGCTGCCGCCGTTGGCCACGGTCAGGCCGGGTTGCAGCAGGGCCTTGACCTGCTCCACAGCGGCCTCGGCGGTGGGGGCATAGCTGCCGGTGAAGTTCCGCTTCTCCATGTTTTTCAGGATGGTGCGGGCGAGGTGTTCGTAGGAAATTTCCTTGGGCGTCATATCAGTCATCCTTCCTCGTTTGATTTTTCTGCTTTAACTCTTTCATGCGCTGGGCGCGATGCTCCCGGAACTGCTCTCCGCTCTGGCGGATGCGCTGCAAGGAGCGGCGGTAGGCGGTGGAGGTCATGCCATTATAGTGCCGGAAGAAGCGCCGGGAGTGGTGAGCGGCCTCTTCCAACAGGTTCTTCTGTTGCAGCTCCAGCTTGAGCAAGGCGGTCTGGAGGGCCAGCTCTTCCACCTTCTGCTGGCTGGTCTGGCGCAGCTCTTCTGCCCGCTGCTGGCTGGCCTGGAGCAGTTCTTCTGTGCGCTGTTGGCTGACCTGGAGCAATTCTTCTGCCCGCTGCTGGCTAAGCTGCTGCAGTTCCTTTCGCTTGGCCTCCAGCTCCAGCCGGGTGGCCTCGGCCCGGTTCAGGAACATCGTGGTCAGGGCCAGGCTGCGGATGGTGGTAATGGTGTCGGTCAGCAGCACCGCCGCCAACACCCCGGTGAGCACCCACCGGGCGGTGCTGCTCAGGCCGCTGAACAGCCGCTCGGTCTGTGGGTGGATCCAGTACAGGGCTACGTATGTAACGCCGCCCCAAATCAGGGAGTGTTTCAGGCAGATGCGGCCCTGGAGGTTAAACTTTTCGTTGGAGTAATCCCAGTATTTGATGTGGGTGGTGGTCTCCAGCACCCAACCTACAAAATACTCCCAGGCGGACATGGTGACGATGGACGCCACCAGGAACAGGGGGATGTTCCCCATGAAGTGGCTCAGGCCCAACACCATCAGCAACGCCCCCACCCCGTAGATGGGGCAGAAGGGGCCGTGGAGAAAGCCCCGGTTGACAAAGTGCTTTTGCAGGATGGAGCAGTAGGTGGTCTCCATCATCCAGCCCAGCACAGAGTACCAGACGAAGTAGAGGAACGCCAGCGTCAGCGGCGTCCCAAACAGCAGGGGTTCCTGCATAGTATCAGCCGTCCTTTTGCCCGTCCAGCAGGACGGAGAGAAGTGTGTTGTAGAGGATGTCGGGCCGGTCCCGGAAGGCCGCCGCCAGACGCTCCCCCTCCTTTTGGTCGGGGGCCAGCATCTCCAGGGTCATCAGGTTGCCCGTGTCGTCGTCCAGCGCCATGCGCACAGTGACGCCGCCGTCCGGCCGGGGGAGGAGAGAGGCGCGCACCTGGTTCTGCCGCTGGAGGATTTTGTTCATCTCCGCTGTACTGCGGTCACACTTGAGCCGGACAGAGTAGGCCAACTCATCCTCGCAGACTGAGCCGTTGGCCCGGCCCTTCTGGGTGATGGTCAGCAGGTGATTTTCGTCCTCCTGGACGTGGCCGGTGTTGATGAGGCTGGTCAGGGCCTCGGTGAACTGGAAGTAGTCCATCCCCTCATCGCAGAGGGCCAGGTCCAACAGGTGGTCCCTGTCGATGGGCAGGGTGAGTCGGGCCAGAATATAGAGAAGCAACAGGCGGACATCCAACGGGCCGCGAATAAACCCACGGGGCATTTGCGCTCCCTCCTTTACAGTCGGTTTGTACCCCTTATTATATAGGCTCTTTTGGAAAATAACAAGCCCCCCTTTCTGTCGAACGGGCAGGAGAACGGCGCAAAAGCCGTAATTTTCCTCTTTTGTGCGCACGGACCGTTCGTGGGCGGAAAGATTGTGATATTCCGTCCATTGACAGGGAAAACCGGCCTGTGCTATTATCCCTGTGGTTATTTCAAGCGAAAGAAAAAGGGGGATTTTTCCATGTATCAGGACACCTATTCCGCCCTCTGCAACGCCGCCCGCGCCAAAGTGACACTGCTGGAGCGCAACCCACTGGGCTTTTTCGTCTCCTCCATGCTGGCGGGGATGTTCATCACCTTCGGCAGTCTGTTGTCCATGACCGTGGGCGGACTGCTGACCGCCGCCGGGTTCGGCGCCCCCAAGCTGCTGGCGGCGCTGACTTTTTCGGCGGCGCTGAGCCTGGTCATCACCGCCGGGTGCGAGCTATTTACCGGCAACAACCTGACCATGACAGCGGCTTCTCTGGCCGGGCAGATCCCGTGGGGCCAAACCTTGAAGCTGTGGGCGGTCTGCTGGCTGGGGAACCTGGCCGGTTCCTGGCTGACCATCGCCCTCTACGCCCTCTCCGGCGCGGGCAGCGCGGAGGCTGTCGCCGCCTATTTCGCCGCCTCTGCCGCCGCGAAGGTGGCCCTGTCGCCGGTGGAGATGGTGGTACGCGGCATTTTGTGCAACATCTGCGTGTGCCTGGCTGTATGGTGCAGCTTCCGGCTGCAAAATGAGTGCGCCAAGCTGGTGATGGTGGTCTGGTGCATCCTGATTTTCATGACCTGCGGATTTGAGCACAGCATCGCCAACATGAGCATCATCGGCGTGGCCCTGCTGAATCCCATGGGGGAGAGCGTCACTCTGGCGGGCTACGTTGTAAATCTGCTGCTGGTGACGGTGGGCAACTGCATCGGCGGCGGGGGGTTCGTGGCGCTGCCCTATTTCCTCATCAGCCGGGAAACAAAAGGGTAAGCTAAAAAACGCCTGATTTTTGTAGAGGCGGCGCTCCGCCGCCCGCAGGTTTCGTATTCCTTATTTGGGCGGCCAGGGGCCGCCCCTACAGGTTCGCGGAAAAATATTTCTTCCCGCACCGATTCTGTGACGAAACGCAACCCACAACTCCTGAAAAAAACCTTGCATATTTCCCTGCGCAGGTATAAGATAGAGGTACAACCCAAAGGGGAGCTTGCGGAAGCAGGCTGAGAGGAGACGCAGACCCGTCTCGACCCTGATGACCTGTTTGGATAATGCCAGCGTAGGGATATGGATCACGGTAAAACCGCTGTGAGAGTGTCAATGGCAGTCTCACAGCTTTTTCTTTCCTCCTGCGGCGGCAATTCCCTTACAAAAAGAAAGGAACACATTGCCATGAGAAATTACACCACACAGATGGACGCCGCCCGCCAGGGCATCCTGACCCCGGAGCTGAAAACCGTGGCCCAGAAGGAGTACATGGAGCCGGAGAAGCTGCGGGAGCTGGTGGCTGCCGGCAAGGTGGTCATCCCCGCCAACAAGAACCACACCTGCCTGAACCCGGAGGGCGTCGGCTCCATGCTCCGCACCAAAATCAACGTGAACCTGGGCGTCTCCCGGGACTGCAAGGACTACAACATCGAAATGCAGAAGGTGATGGAGGCCGTCAACATGGGGGCCGAGGCCATCATGGACCTGTCCAGCCACGGCAACACCGAACCCTTCCGCTGCAAGCTGACCCACGAGTGTCCCGCCATGATCGGCACAGTGCCGGTCTATGACGCGGTCATCCACTACCAGCGGGACCTGGCCACCCTGTCCGCCAAGGACCTCATCGACGTGGTGCGGCTCCACGCGGAAAACGGCGTAGACTTCGTCACCCTCCACTGCGGCATCACCCGCAAGACCATCGAGCAGATCCGCAAGCACAAGCGGAAGATGAACATCGTTTCCCGGGGCGGCAGCCTGATTTTCGCCTGGATGTGCATGACCGGCAACGAAAACCCCTTCTATGAGTATTACGACGAGATTTTGGACATCTGCCGGGAGTACGACGTGACCATTTCACTGGGCGACGCCTGCCGCCCCGGCTGCCTGGCCGACGCCACCGACGTGTGCCAAATCGAGGAGCTGGTGCGCCTGGGCGAGCTGACCAAGCGGGCCTGGGAGAAGGACGTGCAGGTGATGGTAGAGGGGCCGGGCCACGTCCCCATGGACCAGATCGCCGCCAACATGAAGGTCCAGCAGACCATCTGCATGGGCGCGCCCTTCTATGTTCTCGGCCCGCTGGTGACGGACATCGCCCCCGGCTACGACCACATCACCTCCGCCATCGGTGGGGCCATCGCCGCCATGTCCGGCGCGGCCTTCCTGTGCTACGTCACCCCGGCGGAGCATCTGGCGCTGCCCAACGTGGAGGACGTGAAGCAGGGCATCATCGCCAGCCGCATCGCCGCTCACGCCGCCGACATCGCCAAGGGCATCCCTCACGCCCGGGACATCGACGACAAAATGGCCGAGGCCCGGCAGAAGCTGGACTGGGACGCCCAGTGGGAGTGCGCCATCGACCCGGAGACCGCCAAGGCCATCCGCGCCGACCGCAGCCCGGAGCATGACGACACCTGCTCCATGTGCGGCAAGTTCTGCGCCGTGCGCAGCATGAACAAGGCGCTGGCAGGGGAATACATCGACATCCTGTAAGCAGAAAGGACAACACAATGAAAACTGTCCGTGAGGCAATGCTGCTCTACGCCATCACTGACCGCAGCTGGCTCCGCCCCGGTCAGCTGCTGACCGAGCCGGTGGAGCAGGTGCTTTCCGCCGGGGCCACCTGTCTCCAGCTCCGAGAGAAGGAGCTGGGGGAGGCGGATTTTCTCCGGCTGGCCTGGGAGCTGAAGCCCCTCTGCGCCAAATATCAGGTCCCCCTCATCATCAACGACAACGTGGCCGTAGCCAAGGCGGTGGACGCCGACGGCGTCCATGTTGGCCAGGACGACATGGCCATTCAACAGGCCAGGGCCATTCTGGGACCGGACAAGTGGATCGGCACCAGCGTCCACAACGTAGCCGAGGCCAACGCCGCGCTCGCGGCGGGGTGCGACTACTTCGGCTCCGGCGCGGTGTTCGGCAGCCACACCAAGCCCAACGTGACGGTGCTGACCCACCAGGGGCTTTCCGAAATTTGCGCCGCCACGCCCCTGCCGGTGGTGGCCATCGGCGGCATCAACGCGGACAACGTGCTGTCTCTGGCGGGGACGGGCATCGACGGCGTGGCCGTCATCAGCGCCCTTTTCGCCCAGCCGGATCCCGCCGCCGCAACCCGGCATATGCTGGCGCTGGCGAAACAGACGATAGGGGAGGGGAGGACGCTATGAAACTGCCCATTGCGTTGACCATCGCCGGGAGCGACTGCTCCGGTGGGGCTGGCATCCAGGCCGACCTGAAAACCATGACCTGCTGCGGGGTCTACGGCATGAGCTGTATCACTGCCCTGACCGCCCAGAACACCACCGGGGTCTACGGGGTGCAGGAGGTCACGCCGGACTTTCTGGCTCAACAGATAGACTGCGTGTTCACTGACATCCGCCCCCAGGCGGTTAAAACCGGGATGGTTTCCTCCGCGCCGCTGATTGAGACGATTGCGGACAAGCTGGCCCAGTACCGTGTGGAAAACCTGGTGGTGGACCCGGTGATGGTGGCCACCTCCGGCTCCAGGCTGATTTCGGAGGAGGCCATTGAAACGCTGAAACGCCGTCTGCTGCCCCTGGCGACCCTGGCGACGCCCAACCTGGCGGAGGCGGAGGTCCTCTCCGGTCGGAGCATCCAGACGGCAGAGGACATGGTCGCCGCCGCCCGCGTCATCAGCGAGGAATGTGGCTGCGCCGTCCTTTGTAAGGGCGGACACAGCACCGGGGACGCCAACGATCTGCTCTACTGGCAGGGCGAAATCCGCTGGTACAGGGGCCAGCGCATCGACAACCCCAACACCCACGGCACCGGCTGCACCCTTTCCTCCGCCATCGCCAGCAGCCTGGCAAAGGGCCTGACGCTGGAGAACGCGGTGGCGGAGGCCAAAGCCTACCTCACCGGGGCGCTGGAGGCCATGCTGGACCTGGGGCAGGGGAGCGGTCCTCTGTGGCACGGGTGGAACCAGTCAGGTAACTGAAAAAAGCGCAAAAAACGTCCGGCTGTCAAACAGTCGGACGTTTTGCTTGTTTTGGAAACCTTCTGGTTTACACCAGCTCCAGGTAAGCCAGCTCAGCGGCGTCGCCACGGCGGCAGCCAATGCGCACCACACGGGTGTAACCGCCGTTGCGGTCGGCGTACTGGGGACCGATCTGGTCGAAGAGCTTCTTGGCGGTATCCTCCACGGTCAGATAGGCCAGGGCCTGCCGATAGGCGGCCAGGTCGTTCTTCTTGGCCAGGGTGATCATCTTCTCAGCGATGGACTGGACTTCCTTGGCGCGGGTGACAGTGGTCTTGATCTTGCCGTAGGTCAGCAGGTCGGTGGTCAACTGCCGCAGCATGGCCTTCCGCTGGTCGGAAGTCTTGCCAAGTTTACGATAACCGGACATGATTGTTCACTCCTTCGGGCAGCCTGAGGGTTCAGGCGTAATAGTTGCGTGGGTCGCCCCCCAGGGGGCCGTATCCGGCCCCGGCAGGGGAGGCAGGTCAGTTGTTCTCCTCTTTGGACAAGCTCAGGCCCATCATGGCCAGCTTGTTCATGACCTCTTCCAAGCTCTTGCGGCCCAGGTTCCGAACCTTCATCATCTCGTCCTCGGTCTTGGAGATCAGGTCCTCGACGGTGTTGATGTTGGCGCGCTTCAGGCAGTTGAAGGAGCGCACGGACAGGTCCAGCTCTTCGATGGTCATTTCCAGCATCTTGTCGTGCTGGGTCTCCGGCTTTTCCACCACGGTGGAGCGGGTGCCCACCGTGTCAGACAGGTCGGTAAAGAGGACGAAGTGGTCGCAGAGGATCTTTGCGCCCAGCGAAACGGCGTCCCGCGCGGAGATGGTGCCGTCCGTCCAGACCTCCAGGGTCAATTTATCGTAGTCGGTCATGTTGCCAACACGGGTGTTCTCCACCGTGTAGTTGACCTTGATGACCGGGGAATAGATGGAATCTACCGGGATAACGCCAATGATGGTCTGCGCAGGCTTGTTCCGCTCGGCGGGCACATAGCCCCGGCCCTGGCTCAAGGTCAGTTCCATGTT
This sequence comes from Clostridiales bacterium, assembly GCA_020859945.1. Classification (GTDB taxonomy): domain Bacteria; phylum Bacillota; class Clostridia; order Oscillospirales; family Oscillospiraceae; genus Onthomonas. The sequence continues at coordinate 13,824 of JAJBVG010000008.1, forward strand.
CAGGGTGGCGTCGGCGCCCAGGGTGGCGATGAGCAGATCCGGGTTGAGGATCTCCACCTCGCCGTCGGACTTGATGTCCCCGGCGGTGACTTTGCCCTCGCCGCTGGCCTGGATATACACCCGCTTGGTGCCGTTGCTGTGCAGCTTGGCGATGATCTGCTTGACGTTGAGGACGATCTGCGTTACGTCTTCCTTCACGCCGGGAATGGTGCAGAACTCGTGCTGCACACCGGCGATCTTGATGGTAGTCACGGCGGTGCCGGGCAGGGAGCTGAGCAGGATACGGCGCAGGGCGTTGCCCAGGGTCGTACCATACCCCCGCTCCAGCGGCTCGACAACATATTTACCATACGAATTGTCGCCAGGGTCTTCGATGCACTCAATGCGCGGCTTTTCGATTTCTACCATATAAGTTTTACCCTCCTCATCTGCGGTACGAGACGTACCTTGTTGGTTTGACAGCTCACCAATATCTGAGGGTTACTAATTACTTAGAGTAAAGCTCGACGATGAGGTGCTCTTCCACGGGGAAGTCGATGTCGGCACGCTCAGGCAGACGAACAATATTAACCTTCAGGTCGTCCTTGACAGGGCGATCGATCCACGCGGGCAGGGTGACAGCGACGGCGTCCTCGCCCAGGAAGCGCTTGAACTTCACAGAGGAGCGGCTCTTGGCCTTGACCTCGACGGTGTCCCCAGCCTTGATGAGGTAGGAGGGGATGTTGACCGACTTGCCGTTGACCAGGAAGTGGCCGTGGGAGACCAGCTGACGGGCCTCGCGGCGGGTCATAGCGAAACCGGCGCGGAACGCCACGTTGTCCAGGCGGCGCTCCAGGGTGGTCAGCAGGACCTCACCGGTGATGCCTTTGGCGGCGGCGGCCTTCTCGTAATAGGCGTGGAACTGCTTTTCCTGAACGCCATAGACGAACTTGACCTTCTGCTTCTCGTTCAGCTGCATCCCGTACTCGGACTGCTTGCGGCGCATCTGGCCCTTGGGGTTGCGGTTGGTGGTTTTCTTGGAATACCCCATCACTGCGGGGGACAGGCCCAGCGCCTTGCAGCGCTTGGCAATGGGCTGCATATTTCTTGCCATGTTTCAATATCCTCCTTTGTTTCGATCAGACACGTCTTCTCTTGGGAGGACGGCAGCCATTGTGGGGAACGGGGGTGACATCCTTGATCATGGTGACCTCCAGACCGGCGGCCTGGAGCGCACGGATGGCAGCCTCACGGCCGGCGCCAGGACCCTTCACATAGACCTCGACGCTCTTCAGGCCAAACTCCATAGCGGCCTTAGCAGCGGTCTCGGCAGCAGTCTGGGCGGCGTAGGGAGTGGATTTCCGGGAACCACGGAAGCCCATCTCGCCGGAGGAAGCCCAGGAAAGGGCGTTGCCCTGGGTGTCGGTGATGGTAACCATTGTGTTGTTGAAGGAGGAGCGGATATGCACTGCGCCCTTCTCCACACTCTTACGGTCTTTGCGCTTGCGCACGACCTTCTTCTTGTTAGCGGCCATTGTATATCCCTCCTTTACTTCTTCTTGTTAGCAATGGTCTTCTTGGGGCCCTTGCGGGTACGGGCATTGTTCTTGGAATGCTGACCACGGACGGGCAGGCTCTTGCGGTGACGGGTGCCACGATAGGAGCCAATTTCGATGAGGCGCTTGATGTCCATAGCGACGTTACGACGCAGGTCACCTTCGACGGTGTAGTGCTTGCCAATCTCTTCGCGCAGGGCGGATTCCTCTGCCTCGGTCAGGTCCCGGACACGGGTGTCGGGGTTGATGCCGGTGGCGGCCAGGATCTTCTTGGAACTGGTCAGGCCGATACCATAGATATAGGTCAGGCCGATCTCGATTCGTTTATCACGGGGCAGGTCGATGCCGGAAATACGTGCCATTTATCAATACACCTCCTTATTAGCCTTGACGCTGTTTGTGTTTGGGATTTTCACAAATCACCATAACTCTGCCCTTGCGCTTGATGATCTTGCACTTTTCGCACATGGGCTTGACGGACGGTCTTACTTTCATCGTTTTACCTCCTGTTTTGCTGCGTGAAGGGTTCCCTTGTCCAGAGGGCTTCCTCCACCGCACCTGACGACGATGTGGATCAGGTTCATTTGCTTCTCCAGGTGATCCGGCCGCGGGTCAGATCATAAGGAGACATCTGGACTGTCACCTTATCCCCAGGGAGGATCCTGATATAGTTCATGCGGAGCTTGCCGGAGATGTGGGCCAGAATGGTGTGGCCCTTGCCAATGTCAACCATAAAGGTGGTATTGGGCAGCGCCTCAACGACAACACCCTCCAGTTCGATCATATCTTCTTTGGACATGAGAGCGGCCTCCTAAAAGTTGGGATGTTCTGATTCGCGGAAGGCAGCCAGGGCACAACGGATTTGCTTATCAGTGACCGGCTCGCCTCTCTGCAATCGTTGGATTGCCGGATGTGCGCTGGTCCCCACGCCCCGGAGATGCTTGCGCTTTTTCCGTTTGGGCGCGTCCAGCTTTCTCCCCTTTCCGTCCGCCAGCAAGAGATAGTCGCCGTCGCTGCCAACGGCAACGAACAGCTTTCCTTCATCATGGCCGGCTAAGGAGAGAACGATTTCGTAGGGGTGGATCTCTTGCATATATCAGTCTCCGCACAGGGTAAGGACCTCAGGCTCTCCCTCTGTGATGAGAATGGTATTTTCGTAATGGGCAGCGAGCTGGCCGTCTGCGGTCAAAATCACTTCCCAGCCGTCGGGCATAATCTTCTTGCGAATTTTTGCTGTTCCGGCGTTGACCATCGGCTCTACGGCGATGGTCATGTCTTTTTTCAGCCTGGGGTTGCCCTCCGGGTAGTGGTCCATCACGTAGTTGGGGACCTCCGGGGCCAGATGGACCTCGTTGCCGATGCCATGGCCCACGAACTCCCGGACAATGGTGAACCCGTTGCCCTCCACGTACTGTTGGACGCCTCTGGAGATGTCCGAGACCCGATTTCCGGCCACGGCGTTGCGGATGCCCTCCCAGAAGGACTGCTCCGTCACGTCGATGAGCCGCTGGGCCTCCGGGCTGATTTTGCCCACCGGGTAGGTCCCGGCGCAGTCGCCGTGGAACCCACCGTGGGGCGCGCCCTGCTTATCCAGGTGGTAATCCCCCACGCAAGCCCCCGTGTCGATGGAGATGATGTCTCCCTCCTCCAGCCGCCGGTTGCCGGGAACGCCGTGGATGATCTCATCGTTGATGGACATACAGGCGCTGCCCCGGAAGCCGTACAGATGGTAGAAGTTGGGGTACCCGCCGTGGCTGCGGATAAACTTATAGAGCGCTTTGTCGATTTCCTTGGTGGTGATGCCGGGCCGCACCAGCGAGGCGGCGTAAGCCCGCGCCTCGCCGGAAAGCTTACCGGCCTTGCGCATCATCTTCCGCCGGTGTTCTTCCACCGGCACCAGACGCAGTACCGCAGCCATTATTCGCCCAGGACTTTCATGATCGCGGCGTTGGTGGCCTCGATGCCGCCCTGGTTGGGGACGACCTTCAACAGGCCACGGGCCTCGTAGAAGCCCTTCAGCGGCTCGGTCTGCTCGTGGTAGGTCACCAGGCGGGCCTTGACGGTCTCAGGCTTGTCGTCCTTGCGCTGGGTCAGGGGCTGGCCGCACAGGTCGCAGACGCCCTCTACCTTGGGCGGGTTGGCCACCACATGGTAGGTGGCGCCGCAGGCCAGGCAGGTGCGGCGGCCGGTCATGCGCTGCTCGATCTCCTCATCGGAGACTTCGATGGACACGACGGCGTCGAAGGTGATGCCGGCGGCCTCCATAGCCTCGGCTTGAGCGATGGTGCGGGGCACGCCGTCCAGGATATAACCCTTCTGGCAGTCCGCCTCCTGGAGCCGCTCGTTGATGACGCCGATGATGACCTCATCGGGCACCAGCTTACCGGCGTCCATATACTCCTTGGCTTTCAGCCCCACGGGGGTGCCGTTTTTCACAGCCGCCCGGAGGATGTTGCCGGTGGAAATGGTGGGGATGTTCAGCTTCTTGCTGATGATCTCAGCCTGGGTGCCTTTGCCCGCGCCGGGCGCGCCCAAAAGAATCAGTTTCATTGCTTTTCCACCTTTCTCTTAGCCCAAGAAGCCCTTGTACTGCTTCATCATCATCTGCGCTTCCAGCGCCCGCTGGGTCTCCAACGCCACGGAAACAACGATTAGAACGGAGGTGCCGCCGATTGCCAGGGCAGAGACGTTGAAGATTGCGCCGGTGATGTTGGGGATGACGGCGATGACCGCCAGATAAATCGCGCCGAACAGGGTGATGCGGTTCAGCACCTTGCTCAGGAACTCGGCGGTGGGACGGCCCGCCCGGAAGCCGGGGATAAAGCCGCCCTGCTTCTTCAGGTTGTTGGCCACTTCCACGGGGTTGAACTGAATCGTGGCGTAGAAGTAGGAGAACCCGACGATGAGCAGCACGTAAATCACGTTGTAGAGCACCGTATCCGTGTCAAACACCCGCATGAACCAGGAGTTGGCCAGGCTGGGCACAAATGCCGCGATGGTGGCAGGCAGGGAGGCGATGGTCTGGGCGAAGATGATGGGCATAACGCCGGACATATTCACCTTCATGGGGATGGTAGTGGACTGACCGCCGTACATCTTCCGGCCCACCACGCGCTTGGCGTACTGGACGGGGATGCGCCGCTCGGACAGGGTGATGAACACCACGGCGATGAGGATCGCCGCCACGCCGATGATGATGACCGGGATAAAGGCTGGGTGCAGCACCAGGTCGGCGTCGGTGTTGCCGGAGAGCCAGTTCTTCGCGCCCACGTACATATAGTAGACGGCGTTGGGCACACGGGAGATGATGCCGGCGAACAGCAGAATGGAAATGCCGTTGCCCACACCGTTCTCGGTGATCTGCTCGCCCAGCCACATGACAAAGACGGAACCGGCGGTAAAGGTGGCGATGATGACGATGGCTGCCCAAATGGACTCATCCTCCAGCAGGCCGTTGTAACGGATCAGCATATAGTAGCCGAAGCCTTGCAACAGGCCCAGACCCAGGGTGGTGTACCGGGTGATCTGCTCCAGGCGTTTCCGCCCGGCCTCGCCGCCTTCCCGCTGCATCCGCTCCAGGGCGGGAATGGCAACGGTCAGCAGCTGGATGATGATGGAGGCGTTGATATAGGGCTGGATGGACAGCGCCAGCATGGTGGCCCGGCTGTAAGAGCCGCCGGACATGACGTTCATCAGGCCCAGGATGTTGTTGGAGGCGGCGGTGAAGTAGCTCTCCAACCCGGTGGTGTCGATGAAGGGGACGGGGATGTTGTTCCCCAGACGGAAAATGACCAAGATGAAAGCAACGTAGATGAGTTTTCTGCGCAGTTCTGGAACCTTCCAGGCGTTGCGAATCGTCTCAATCATTTAGATCACCTCAGCCTTTCCTCCTGCGGCTTCGATCTTCTCCTTGGCGGAGGCGGAGAAAGCAGTGGCCTGGACGGTCAGCTTCTTTGTGATCTCACCGTTGCCCAGCACCTTTACGCCGTACTTGCACTGGGTCAGGACCCCCGCGTCCAGCAGGGTCTGGAGGTTGACGGTGGAGCCGTCCTCAAACTTGTTCAGCGCAGAGACGTTGATGGCGTCCAGGCGCTTGGCAAAGATGTTGTTGAAGCCGCGCTTGGGGATGCGGCGGGCCAGAGGCATCTGGCCGCCCTCGAACCCGATGCGGACGCCGCCGCCGGAGCGGGCCTTCTGGCCCTTGTGACCACGGCCAGCGGTCTTGCCGTTGCCGGAACCGGCGCCGCGGCCCTTGCGCTTGGGGGCGGAGGTGGAGCCGGGCGCGGGAGACAGGTTGTAAAGTTCCATGTTCTGGCCCTCCTTACTGTTCTTCGGTGACCTGGAGCAGGTAACCGATCTGTGCGATCTTGCCCCTGGTGGCGGCGTTGTCGGGCTGGACAGTCACGTCCCCGATTTTCCGCAGGCCCAGGGCGGCGGCAGTCGCCTTGTGGGGGGCGATGCGACCATTCAGGCTCTTGACGAGCTTAATTTTCAGATTTGCCATTGTCGGTTCCTCCTTACAGCTCTTCCACGTTCTTGCCGCGGGTCTTGGCGACCTGCTCAGGAGTACGCAGGCTCTTCAGGCCGGCGAAGGTGGCGGAGACCACGTTCTGCGGGGTGTTGGAGCGCAGGCACTTGGTACGGATGTCGGAGATACCAGCGGCCTCCATGACGGCACGGACGGGACCGCCGGCGATGACGCCGGTACCGGGGGCAGCGGGCTTCATCAGCACGCGGCCGGCAGAGAACTCGCCGATGACCTCGTGGGGGATGGTGGTGCCGGACATGGACACGGTGATCATGTTCTTCTTGGCGTCCTCGATGCCCTTGCGGATGGCTTCGGGGACCTCAGCGGCCTTGCCCAGGCCATAACCCACGCGGCCCTTGCCGTCGCCGATGACCATCAGCGCGGAGAACTTCATGACACGGCCGCCCTTGACGGTCTTGCTGACGCGGTTCAGATAAACCAGCTTCTCAATATATTCGCTGGCCTCTTTTTCATATCTAGGCATGTTCGTTCCTCCTTCGCTTAGAATTGCAGGCCGCCCTCGCGGGCGCCTTCGGCCAGGGCCTGTACGCGGCCGTGATAGACATAGCCGCCGCGGTCGAACACCACGGTGTCAATGCCCTTGGCCTTGGCGCGCTCAGCCACGGTCTTGCCCACCTGACGGGCGGCGGCCTTCTTGTCGCCCTCGCAGGTGAAGCCCTTCTCCAGGGAGGAAGCGGAGACCAGGGTCACGCCGTTGACATCGTCGATGACCTGGGCGTAGATGTTGGTCTCGCTGCGGAAAACATTCAGGCGGGGTCTCTCGGGCGTGCCGGAGATCTTCGCACGGACGCGCTTATGGCGCTTTAAACGCTGAGCGTTGGTATTGGGTCGATTAATCATAATTGGCACACCTCCTTATTACTTCTTCTTGGCGCCGGTCTTGCCTTCCTTACGGCGGATGACTTCATCGGCATACTTGATGCCCTTGCCCTTATAAGGCTCGGGAGGACGCTTGCTGCGGACAACGGCGGCGAACTGGCCGACCTGCTGCTTGTCGCAGCCCTTGATGAGGATCTTGTTGGGATCGGGCACTTCGATGGTGATGCCGGGGACCTCGTCCATCTTGACCTGATGGGAGTAGCCGATGTTCATCACCAGGGTCTTGCCCTCCTTGGCCACACGGTAGCCGATACCGTTGACCTGGAGCTCCTTGGTGAAGCCGGTGGAAACGCCCACCACCATGCCGTTCAGGATGGAACGGGTGGTGCCGTGCAGGGCGCGGTTTTCCTTGGCGTCGTTGGGGCGGGTGCAGATGATCTCCGTACCCTCCACCTGGATGCCGATCTGCGGCGCAAAGCCGCGGGTCAGCTCACCCTTGGGGCCTTTCACGGTGACGACATTGCCCTCGGCAACGTTCACCGTCACCCCGGCGGGGATGGTGATAGGCATTCTGCCAACTCGAGACATAGTTCGATACCCTCCTTACCAGACGTACGCCAGGACCTCGCCGCCGATGTGCGCTTCCCGCGCGGCCTTGTCGGTCATGACGCCCTTAGAGGTGGAAATAATGGCAATGCCCAGGCCGTGGAGGACCTTAGGCAGCTCGCTGGCGCCCGCATAGACGCGCAGACCGGGCTTGGACACCCGGCGCAGGCCGGTGATGGCCTTCTCATTGCCGTTGTACTTCAGCGTGATGCGGATGATGCCCTGGGTCCCGTCGTCGATGAGCTGGTAGTTCTTGATATAACCTTCCTCCAGCAGGATCTTGGCGATGGACTTCTTCATGTTGGAAGCGGGGACATCAACAGTGGTATGCTTGGCGTTGCTCGCATTGCGAATACGGGTAAGCATATCAGCGATGGGATCTGTGATGTGCATAAACTGACCTCCTAAAAAATAATCACCGAGACTACCCCCGGTGACGCAAAAAGGTTACAGGGAGTTTCGACCGGGTTGGACTGTATCTCCTCTGTTCCGGGCGCCGGTGTTTCGCAGAGCTCTGCCCGCGACCAGGCAGGTCCTCCTTGACGGCTGACGCTCGTATATAATCTAACAGAAATGGCGGGAAAAAGCAACAGAAAAAAGGGGAGAAGTCTCCAAATTTTTGGAGAAACTTCTTCGGCCCTCTGGTCAACTTCCCCTCTTTTTGAGAAGAAAGCATATTCCACGGTGCCGGGTGTTTCCGTTTTTTGCTCCTTCGCCGGTTTCTGCCGGATTCATTGTGTTATTATTCCGGCAAACCGGTGCGGTGCGCCAAATGCGCACCGCACCGGAATGGGAATCGGGGCGGCATTGCACAATTCGACAAGAGCAAATTGCGAAGAAAATTTTCGGCAGAACGAGGTGCGAAAACGCAGGAATCCTTTGTGGATTTCAAGTTTTTGCAACGAAATTATGGCGGAAATTCTCCGCAAGCTGCCGCAGCTCTAATTGTGCGGTGTCGCCCAAAGTTCCTGATTACCAGGAGGCTTTCTTCACACCGGGGATCTCGCCCTTATAGGCCAGCTCCCGGAAGCAGATACGGCAGACGCCGTAGTCCCGCAGATAAGCGTGAGGACGGCCACAGATCTTGCAGCGGTTGTAGCGGCGAGTGGAGAACTTGGGCTCTCTCTGCTGCTTGAGTTTCATAGACAGTTTAGCCATGTGATTTCTCCTCTCTTACTTGGTGAAGGGCGCGCCCAGCATGGACAGCAGCTCGCGGCCCTCTTCGTCGGTCTGTGCAGTGGTGACAAAGGCGATGGTCATACCGCGGATCTTGTCGATCTTATCGTACTCGATCTCAGGGAAGATCAGCTGCTCCTTGACGCCCAGGGCATAGTTGCCGCGCCCATCGAAGCCGTCGGGGTTGATGCCGCGGAAGTCGCGGACACGGGGCAGAGCCACGTTGAACAGGCGGTCCACAAACTCCCACATTTTGTCCTGGCGCAGAGTGACCTTGACACCGATGGGCATACCTTCACGGAGCTTGAAGTTGGCGATGGACTTCTTGGCCTTGGTGATGACGGGCTTCTGGCCGGTGATGGTGGCGATGTCGTTGACGACGGCATCCAGCACCTTGGCGTTCTCCTTGGCCTCGCCCACGCCGCAGTTGACGACAACCTTCTCCAGCTTGGGGATCTGCATGACGGACTTGTAGCCGAACTTCTGCATCAGAGCAGGAGCGACTTCCTGCGTGTATTTATCCTTCAATTCAGGCATTACAGTTTCCGCTCCTTTCTCAGATTTCGGCGCCGCACTTCTTGCAGACGCGGACGCTCTTCTTCTTGCCATCAACATCCTTGACGGTGTGGCCCACGCGGGTGGGCTTGTCGCACTTGGGGCAGACCAGCATCACTTTGGACACATAGATGGGGCACTCCTTCTGGATGATGCCGCCTTCGTCGCCCTGGCGACGGGGTTTGGTGTGGCAGGAGCAGACGTTGACGCCCTTGACGACGACCTTGCCGCTCTTGGGCATAGCGACGAGGATCTCGCCCACAGTGCCCTTGTCCTTGCCGGACAGCACGACGACCTTGTCGCCCTGCTTTACGTTCATATTGTTCATGCCTGGGTACCTCCTCAAATTACTTCGGGAGCCAGGGACAGGATCCTCAGATACTCTTTGTCGCGCAGCTCACGAGCCACCGGCCCAAAGATACGGGTGCCCTGGGGGGTCTTGTCTTCCTTGATGATGACGGCGGCGTTCTCATCGAAACGGACATAGGAGCCGTCGGCGCGGCGGACGCCGCTGGCGGTGCGGACGATGACGGCCTTGACCACGTCGCCCTTCTTCACCTGGCCGCCAGGCGTGGCCTTGCGCACAGAGGCGACGACCACATCACCGATGTTGCCATACTTCCGCCGGGAACCGCCCAGCACCCGGATGGTTTTCAGCACCTTGGCGCCGGTATTGTCGGCGACCTTCAGATAGGTTTCTTCCTGGATCATACCGGTACCTCCTTACTTCGCTTTCTCGACGATCTCGACCAGTCTCCAGCGCTTATCCTTGGACAGAGGGCGGGTCTCCATCACGCGAACGCGGTCGCCCACGCGGGCTTCGTTGTTCTCGTCATGGGCCTTGAGCTTGTAGGTGCGCTTGACGATCTTCTTATACAGCGGGTGAGCCACACGGTCGGCGATGGCCACCACGATGGTTTTGTCCATCTTATCAGAAACGACCAGGCCGACTCTGGTTTTACGGGAAGAAGTTCTTTCCATTGATAAATCCTCCTAATTAGCGGCCTGCGGAAGCGATCTGCTTCTCACGGATGATGGTTTTGACGCGGGCGATGTCCTTCTTGACATCGGCGATCTTGCCGGGGTTGTGCAGCTGGTTGGTAGCGTTCTGGAAGCGCAGGTTGAACAGCTCCTTCTTCAGCTCATCCAGCTTGGTCTCCAGCTCGGCGGGAGTCATGCCGCGAACTTCAGTTGCCTTCATTACGCCTCAACCTCCTCTACCGCTTTCTTGACGACCTTGGTCTTGATGGGCAGCTTGTGGCTGGCCAGACGCAGGGCCTCCTTAGCGACTTCTTCGGAAACGCCGCCGATCTCGAACATGACGCGGCCGGGCTTTACCACGGCGACCCAATACTCAGGGGAGCCTTTGCCTTTGCCCATTCGGGTCTCGGCGGGCTGCTGGGTGACGGGCTTGTCGGGGAAAATCTTGATCCAGACCTTGCCGCCGCGCTTGGTGTAACGGGTCATGGCCACACGAGCGGCCTCGATCTGGCGGGAGGTGATCCATGCCGGCTCCAGCGCCTGGAGGCCGTATTCGCCATAGTTGACTTCATTGCCGCGCAGCGCTTTGCCGGTCATACGGCCACGCATCTGCTTGCGGTACTTTACTCTCTTAGGCAGCAGCATCAGCGGTCTCCTCCTTCTCTGCGAGGTGCGCCAGTACCGTTCTGGCGGTTATTGCTGCGGTTGTTGTTGTAGGAAGAACGGCGCTCACCGTTCTGGCGGTCGCCGCCGCGATAGCCGCGGCCACGGCGGGGACGGTCGCTGTGCTCCCGATAGGGCTTGGACAGGTCGATGGTGCGGGGGGTGGTCCGCAGGGTCTGCTGGAGGACCTCTCCCTTGTAGACCCAGACCTTGATGCCGATGCGGCCATAGGTGGTGGCGGCCTCAGCGAAGCCGTAGTCGATGTCGGCCCGGAGGGTTTGCAGGGGGATGGTGCCCTCGTGATAGGACTCGCTGCGGGCGATCTCGGCGCCGTTCAGACGGCCGGCCAGAGTGACCTTGATGCCCTTGGCGCCGGCGCGCATGGCGCGGCCGATAGAGTTCTTCATGGCACGGCGGAAAGAAGTACGCTTCTCCAGCTGCTGAGCGATGTTCTCGGCAACCAACTGAGCGGTGGTGTCCACCTCATTGCGCTTGACCTCGACGATGTTGAGGACGACGGGCTTGCCGATCATCTTCTCGACTTCGCCGCGGATGCGCTCGATCTCGGTGGTGTCCTTGCCGATAATCATGCCGGGGCGGGCGCAGTGGACATAAATGACCACCTTGGAGTTGTCCCGCTCGATCTCAATCTTCGGCACGCCGGTGGCGTACATGGTCTTTTTCAGGTACTTGCGGATCTTGTTGTCCTCCACGACCAGGTCGCCGACCTTATCGCTGCGGGCATACCAACGGGAATCCCAGTCCTTAATGACACCCACGCGGAAACCGTGGGGATTCACTTTCTGTCCCATAGATCTGCCTCCTTATTCTTTCTCCGCCACCACGACGGTGATGTGGGAAGTTCTCTTGTTGATGCGATAGCCGCGGCCCTTGGAAACAGGCTGCATCCGCTTCATGGTCATGCCGGCGTCGGCGTAGGCGGCCTTGACCACCAGCTTGTCGGCGTCCATGCCGTGGTTGTTCTCGGCGTTGGCTGCGGCGCTCTTGACCAGCTTGATGAGGTACTCAGAGGCGGCCTTGGGGGTGTGCTCCAGGATGGCGGTGGCCATCTCCACGTCCTTGCCCCGGATCAGCTCACAGACGACATTCACCTTGCGGGGAGAGATGCGCGCGAAGTCCAGGCTTGCTTTTGCTTCACTCATTTTGCTCTCCTCCTTACTTGGTCTTGCCACCGCTGTGGCCCTTGAAGGTACGGGTGGGAGCGAACTCGCCCAGCTTGTGGCCGACCATATCCTCGGTCACATAGACAGGGATGAACCGCTTCCCGTTGTAAACGTTGAAGGTGTGGGAGACGAAGGAGGGGAAGATGGTGGAGCTGCGGCTCCAGGTTTTCAGGATCTTCTTCTCGCCCGTCTTGTTCATTTCATCGACTCTCTTCAGCAGCTCGGGGGCGCAGAAGGGGCCTTTCTTAACGGATCTGCTCATTCCAGCTTGCCTCCTTACTTCGTCTTACGATGGCGAACGATAAACTTCTCGGTACGGCTCTTCTTGTCGCGGGTCTTGTAGCCCAGAGCGGGTTTGCCCCAGGGAGTGACAGGACCAGGACGGCCAACGGGGGCGCGGCCTTCGCCGCCGCCGTGGGGATGGTCGTTGGGGTTCATCACGGAGCCGCGGACGGTGGGACGGACGCCCATGTGGCGCTTCCGACCGGCCTTGCCGATGTGGATGTTGCCGTGGTCCTCGTTGCCGATGCCGCCGATGACCGCGCGGCAGTCCAGCTTGATGAGCCGGTACTCGCCGGAGGGCAGGCGCACCTGGGCGTAGCCGTTCTCCTTGGCCATCAGCTGGGCCTGCTCACCGGCGGCGCGCACCAGCTGTGCGCCGTGGTTGGTGTGCATTTCGATGCAGGAGATGACGGTGCCCACGGGGATGTTGGCCAGGGGCAGGCAGTTGCCGGGCTTGATGTCGGCCTCGGGGCCGGACTCCACCATGTCGCCAGCCTTCAGGCCGGACTGGGCGATGATATAAGCCTTGGTGCCGTCCTCATACTGGATGAGGGCGATGTTGGCGGTGCGGTTGGGATCGTACTCCAGGCGGAGAACGGTGGCCATGCCAGCCTTATCCCGCTTGAAGTCGATGATGCGGTAGATCTTCTTGTTGCCGCCGCCCTGGTGACGGACGGTGATGCGGCCGGTGTTGTTGCGGCCTGCGCTCTTTTTCAGCTTCTTGGTGAGGCTGCGCTCAGGCCGGGCCTTTTTATCCACGCCCTCGAAGGCGGACACAGTCATGTTGCGGCGCGCCGGGGTCGTGGGCTTATACGTTTTGATAGCCATTTGCGTTACCCTCCTTACACCATTTCTTCAAACAGCTCGATGGTCTTGGAGTCCTCGGTCAGCGTGACGATGGCCTTTTTCCAGTCGGGACGCTTACCGGGACGGCCCGCGCCCATGCGCTTTTTCTTGCCGTCGTAGTTGATGGTGTTGACCTTTTCCACCTTCACGTCAAAGAGCTTTTCCACAGCCTTGGCGATCTCGTTCTTGGTGGCGCGCTTATCCACCACGAAGGTGTACTTGCGCTCGGCGGTGGCGGCCATGGAAGCCTCGGTAACGACGGGCTTCCGAATCATATCATAAGCAGTCATTACGCATAAACCTCCTCGATGGTGGCCAGGGCAGCCTTGTCAACCACCAGGCTCTTGGCGTTTACGATGTCGTAAACGTTCAGGATGTCGGCGGGAGTGGTGACGACGCCGGGGATGTTCCGGCTGGACAGGATGACGTTCCCGTTGACGCCGTCCGTGACAACGATGGACTTACCGGCGTCCACGGCGTTCAGCAGGCTGACCATCTTCTTGGTCTTGATCTCGTCCATCTCCAGGCTGTCGATGACGAAGACGCGGCCGTTCTGGGCCTTGTCGGACAGGACGCTCTTCAGCGCCAGGCGCTTGAGCTTCTTGTTTAGGGTGTAGCGATAGGAACGGGGCTTGGGTGCGAACACGATGCCGCCGTGGGTCCACTGGGGACTGCGGGTGCTGCCCTGACGGGCGCGGCCGGTGCCCTTCTGTCTCCAGGGCTTCTTGCCGCCGCCGGAGACCTCAGCGCGGGTCAGAGCGGACTGCGTGCCCTGACGGCAGTTGGCCAGATGGTTCTTGACCACTGCATGAACGGCGGCTTCGTTCGGCTCGATGCCGAAAATCGCCTCGTTCAGTTCGATTTCGCCGGTCTGATTGCCGGAAAAATCATAAACGTTAGCCTTAGGCATGAAAATCTCTCCTTCCCTTTATCAGTGCGTTCTCGCGGAAGCCTTCTGCGGGTTACGACCGGAAGCCTTCTGGGGATTGAGGCTGATGGACGCGCCGGCCTGCTTCGCCTTGACGACCTTGGTGGTGGCTTTCAGGACCACGATGCCGCCCTTGGGACCGGGAACTGCGCCCCGCACGGCGATCAGGTTGATCTCAGGATCGACCTTGACGACTTCCAGGTTCTTGATGGTGACCTGCTCGTTGCCCATCTGACCCGCGCCGATCTTGCCCTTGCGGATACGGGAGGGGGTAGAGGTGGAGCCCATAGAACCGGCATGACGATGGACAGGGCCGCCGCCGTGACTCATGGGGGTGCGGTGCGCGCCGTGGCGCTTGATAACGCCGGCGTAGCCCTTGCCCTTGCTGGTGGCGGTGGCGTCGATGTGCTCGCCCTCGGCGAACACGTCCGCATGCAGCACGTCGCCCACGTCCAGCTTGTCGGCGTCGGTGAACTTGACTTCCTTCAGCACCCGCAGGTTCTCGTCGGTCGCTTTTTTCAGGTGGCCCTTCTGCGCCATGGTCAGGTGCTTTTCGGTGGTGGGCAGGAAGCCCAACTGAACGGCTTCATAGCCGTCCTTCTCAGCGGTCTTTTTCTGCACCACGGTGCAGGGGCCCGCTTCGATGACAGTGACGGGGATGACCTTGCCATCGGCGTCGAAGATCTGGCTCATGCCGACCTTCTTGCCAATGATTGCCTTCTGCATATTGGCCATTTGGATGTTTCCTCCTTAAATAAGGTTATTGGTTGAAAGGCGCTGGGGCAGATTGGGCTTGCCGGGCCTTCCAACATGACCCTCCCGGTTCTCAAGAAAGGCCGGGAAACGGGTTCAACAAGGTTTGTTGCCCGCGTCCAACGCGGGACTTAACAGAAATCAGAGCCGATTACAGCTTGATCTCGATATCCACGCCCGCCGGCAACTGCAAATTCATCAGGGACTCCACGGTCTTGGGGGTGGGGTTCTGGATGTCGATCAGGCGCTTGTGGGTGCGGCGCTCAAACTGCTCACGGGAGTCCTTGTACTTGTGGACGGCGCGCAGGATGGTGACGACCTCTTTCTTGGTGGGCAGCGGGATGGGGCCGGAGACAGAAGCGCCGGTGCGCTTGGCAGTCTCGACGATCCGCTCGGCGCTCTGGTCGATGAGCTGGTGGTCGTAAGCCTTCAGGCGAATGCGGATAGATTGGTTAGCCATGGTTTTTCCTCCTGTTTCGTACATGATTGTACATGACCAAAATCGGTGGCTCCGGGCGGAAAGTTTTGCACACCACGCCGCGTGTATCGTGCCAGGTCACAGCAAAAGCCGACAGAAGCTGTCGGCTGAGCCGCAAGGGTCCCACAGCACCGCGGAACACAAAGCGCATAAACACAGCCGCCCGAATCCGGTTCGGACATACTCAGCGGAAGTTACCGGACAGCGTCCGCAATCTCCCGCGTCATCGCACACGCACTCTTACCAGTGCGCTTTTCGTATCATACTACACTTTTTCGTTCCCGTCAAGGAAAATTTGAAAAAACTTTTCGATTTTCGGGAAAAACCAAATCGCCGGAGATTTGCCTGGGATTTTTCCGGTTTCCCCCTTGACAAGCAGGGGGAGAAGGCGTATACTTGCGTCAGTTAGCAAGAACTAACCTCTCCATTCCTCCTCCTTCCTCTACTTTTACGGGGCGGTTGGCGGCTGACCGTTCTCCAAAAAGGAATATCTCTCACTTCTCCCTTCCTTCTTTTGGAGCTTGTGCCGGGGACTGGGCCATAGCGGTCCCCGGCCCAATTATAAATTGAGCTGTTAGCTATTAGTTATTAGCCGTTAGTCAGGTACTGCCGGTCTAAAGCGAACAGCCAAAAAGCCTAGAGCGAAACCACTCGTTTGTAAAGGAATCCAAACGGTAAGTGCAGCACGTAGCGCCAGGAACCACAAAGCTAAGAGCTAACAGCTAAAAGCTAATTATCATATTCTCCCATGGAAAAACACAAACTAGACCTGTGACGACCACCTATATTATATGATAAAGGAGACTTACCCTATGAAACAGATCATCCAAATTTTAGACGTCATTGGCCGGGAGGTCATGGACAGCCGGGGCAATCCCACCGTCGAGGTGGAGGTTTATTTGGCCGACGGCAGCGTGGGCCGGGCGGCGGTGCCCTCCGGGGCCTCCACCGGCGTGTATGAAGCCTGTGAGCTGCGGGACGGCGACAAGAACCGCTACGGCGGCAAGGGCGTGCTGGACGCGGTGGACCACGTGAACAACGAGATCGCCGAGGAACTGCGGGGCATGAACGCCCTGGACCAGACCGCCATCGACATGACCCTGATCCAGCTGGACGGCACCGCCAGCAAGACCAAGCTGGGGGCCAACGCCATCCTGGGCGCGTCCCTGGCCTGCGCCAAGGGCGCAGCCAACGCGCTGGGCCTGCCGCTGTACCAGTATGTGGGCGGCGTCAACGCCAAAACCCTCCCCGTCCCTATGATGAACATCCTCAACGGCGGCGCTCACGCCACCAACAACGTGGACATCCAGGAGTTTATGATCATGCCCGTGGGCGCTCCCAACTTCCGGGAGGCCCTGCGCTGGTGCGCCCAGGTGTTCCACACCCTGAAAACTGTCCTGAAAGACAACGGCACCCCCGCCGCCGGTGTGGGCGATGAGGGCGGCTACGCCCCCAACCTGAACACCGACGAGGACGCGCTGAAGTGCATCGTCCAGGCCATTGAAGCTGCGGGCTTCAAGCCCGGCGACGACTTCAAAATCGCCATCGACGCCGCCTCCTCCGAATGGTACAACAACAAGACCGGCAAGTATGACCTGCCCAAGGCGGGCAAGACCCTGACCAAGCAGGACCTGGTGGCCATGTGGACCGACTTCGCCGACAAGTACCCCATCATTTCCCTGGAGGACGGCATGGGCGAAAACGACTGGGACGGCTGGAAGCTGCTGACCGACGCCATCGGCGACCGGGTCCAGCTGGTGGGCGATGACCTGTTCGTCACCAACACCACCCGCCTGTCCATGGGCATCAACAAGGGGGTCGCCAACTCCATCCTCATCAAGGTCAACCAGATCGGCACCCTGACCGAGACCCTGGACGCCATCCAAATGGCGAACCGGGCGGGCTACACCGCCATCGTCAGCCACCGCAGCGGCGAGACCGAGGACACCACCATCGCGGACCTGGCCGTGGCCCTGAACGCCGGGCAAATCAAGACCGGCGCGCCCAGCCGCACCGACCGGGTTGCCAAGTACAACCAGCTGCTGCGCATTGAGGAGGAGCTGGGCGGCGTGAGCCAGTATCCCGGCAAAAAGGCTTTCTTCAATCTGAAATAATTCCAACAAAACCTGAGCATTGGACCCACCACTAAAACCGCCTGATTTTTCACCAAAAAAGTCAGGCGGTTTTTTGAACTTTTTGTACATTTTTGCTTTTTGAATATCGTTGAAAAATTGCAGTTTTTCCCTGAACCATAGGAAAGAATGAAGTTTTCCCTTCATTTTCATCGAAGGCCGAAAGAAAACCGTAAAAAATTAGACCAGAATCCACATTCTGCTTGACAGGGGGACATTTTCTGTTATATAACTATAGCAGGGCTAACGTGGCCCACCTAAAATTACTAGAAAGCTGAGGTAGAGACGCAATATGGCAAACATTGATTTGACCCAGTATGGCATCACCGGAACCACAGAAATCGTCCGCAACCCCTCCTATGAAATGCTCTTTGAGGAAGAGACCAAACCCGAACTGGAGGGCTTTGAGAAGGGCCAGGTCAGCGAGCTTGGCGCTGTCAACGTCATGACCGGCATCTACACGGGGCGTTCTCCTAAAGATAAGTACATCGTCATGGATGAGAACTCCAAGGACACCATCTGGTGGACCACCGAAGAATATCCCAACGACAACCACCCCGTCTCTGAGGAGACCTGGGCCGCTGTCAAGAAGATCGCCAAGGACGAGCTGTGCAACAAGCGCCTGTTCGTAGTGGACGCCTTCTGCGGCACCAACAAGGACACCCGCATGGCCATCCGCTTCATCGTGGAAGTGGCCTGGCAGGCTCACTTCATCAAGAATATGTTCATTGCTCCCACCGCTGAGGAGCTGGAGAACTTCGAGCCGGACTTCGTGATTTACAACGCTTCCAAGGCTAAGGTGGAGAACTACAAGGAGCTGGGTCTCCGCTCCGAGACTGCCGTTGTCTTCAACATCACCAGCCGTGAGTCCGTCATCATCAACACCTGGTACGGCGGCGAGATGAAGAAGGGTATGTTCTCCATGATGAACTACTACCTGCCGCTGAAGGGCATTGCCGCCATGCACTGCTCCGCCAACACCGACATGAACG
>JAJBVG010000022.1 GCA_020859945.1 Clostridiales bacterium
CTGTCCTTCGCCATCGTGGACGAGGTGGACTCCATCCTCATCGACGAGGCCCGTACCCCCCTCATCATCTCCGGCAGAGGCGAGGAATCCACCCAGCTCTACCAGCAGGCGGACCTGTTTGCCAAGAGCCTGGACTGCTACACCATCGCCGAGACCGAGGACAAGGAGATCGACGAGACCGTTGAGCAGAACTACGACTACGTGGTGGAGGAAAAGCGCAAGACCGCGACCCTGACCGCCCGGGGCATCGCCAAGGCAGAGCAGTTCTTCCACGTGGAGAACCTGGCCGACGAGGACAACACCACCCTGAACCACCACATCAACCAGGCCATCCGTGCCCGGGGCGTGATGAAGAAGGACATCGATTATGTGGTGAAGGACAATCAGATCATCATCGTGGACGAGTTCACTGGCCGTCTGATGTTTGGCCGCCGGTTCAACGAGGGCCTGCACCAGGCCATCGAAGCCAAAGAGGGCGTCAAGGTCCAGAACGAGTCCAAGACTCTGGCTACCATCACCTTCCAGAACTTCTTCCGGCTGTACGATAAGCTCTCCGGCATGACCGGCACCGCCATGACCGAGGAGGACGAGTTCAGCTCCATCTACAACCTGGACATCGTGGAAATCCCCACCAACAAGCCCGTCATCCGTAAGGACAACCCCGACGTGGTCTACAAGACCGAGGAGGGCAAGTACCGCGCCATCGTCGCCCAAATTCAGGAGTGCTATGACCGCAGCCAGCCTGTGCTGGTGGGCACCGTCTCCATCGAGAAGTCGGAGCACCTGTCCAAGCTGCTGCGCAAGGCGGGCATCCC
The DNA here is from genome assembly GCA_020859945.1 of Clostridiales bacterium. GTDB lineage: Bacteria > Bacillota > Clostridia > Oscillospirales > Oscillospiraceae > Onthomonas. Next base: position 816 of record JAJBVG010000022.1, read on the forward strand.
CCACAACGTCCTCAACGCCAAGAACCATGAGAAGGAAGCCGAAATCATTGCCCAGGCCGGCAAGCTGAAAACCGTCACCGTGGCCACCAACATGGCTGGCCGTGGTACGGATATTATGCTGGGCGGCAACGCCGAGTACCTGGCAAAGGCCGACCTGCGCCGGGCCGGTTACAACGGCGAGGTCATCGCCGAGGCCACCGGCTACGCCGACACCAACAACGAGGACGTGCTGGCCGCACGGAAGATGTTCGTGGAGAGCCAGGCCAAGTATAAGGCTGAAATCGCGGATGAGGCCCAGAAGGTCTGCGACGCGGGCGGCCTGTTCATCCTGGGCACCGAGCGCCACGAGGCCCGCCGTATCGACAACCAGCTGCGCGGCCGTTCCGGTCGTCAGGGCGACCCCGGTGAGAGCCGCTTCTTCCTGTCCCTGGAGGACGACATCCTCCGGCTCTTCGGGTCTGACAAGATTCAGAAGATGATGGACAACCTGAGCATCGACGAGGACACCCCCATCGACGCCAAAATGCTGTCCAACGCCATCGAAAAGGCCCAGATGAAGGTGGAGTCCCGGAACTTCCAGACCCGTAAGAACGTGCTGGACTACGACGACGTGATGAACACCCAGCGGGAGGTCATCTACGCCGACCGGCGCAAGGTGCTGGCCGGGGAGAACATGAAGGACACCGTTCTGGAGATGATTTCCACCAGCATCACCAACGCCATTCAGGGCAAGGTGGGCGAGCAGCACCACCTGACCGTGGAGGACTTCCAGGACGCCATTGCGAAATACCGCACCATGTTCCTGACGGCGGACGAGCTGAACTACACCGAGGAGGAAATGGCCCAAAAGACGCCGGAGGAGCTGATCGAGGCGGTCAAGGCCCGCGCGCTGGACATCTATGCCCAGAAAGAGGCCATCGTCAACGAGAAAATGCCCGGCGACGGCGGTATGCGGGAGGCCGAGCGCGTCATCCTGTTGGGCGTCGTGGACGAATACTGGATGGAACACCTGGACGCCATGGACGACCTGAAACAGAGCATCCGGCTCCGGGCCTACGGCCAGGAGGACCCGGTGGTGGCCTTTAAGCGTGTGGGCTTCGAGGTCTTTGAGCTGATGATGGACGAGATCCGGGAGGAGACGGTGCGCCGCCTTTACCTGTTCCGGCTGCGGGAGCGCTCTCTCCAGCGGCGGGCGGTGGCCCGCGTCACCTCCGAGGGCCGCGGCGGTTACACCAACGCCGCCACCGACCCCCGTACCCAGAACATCCAGACCGGTGGTGTGACCCGCCGTCAGGCGGCGGCTCCTGCCGGTACGGAGCACGGCAAGGTGGACAAGGTGGCCGCCAACGAGTCCGAAAAGCCCAAGCGGATGCCCATCGTCAAGGGCGCCAAGGTGGGTCCCAACGACCCCTGCCCCTGCGGTTCCGGCCTGAAGTTCAAGAAGTGCCACGGCAAGAACGGCGCCAAGCGCTATGTCCCCGACGAGGTGGACGAGGCCGCGCAGGAGGCCGTCAGCGAGAGCAAGAAAGCCTGAGAACAGCGTTTGACTGTCCCTTCGTTCCGTTACTCAAAAATTAGCAATTAGCAATGTGCAGTGTGCAATGATACGGAAACGCAACCATCTCCTATCGCCTTGCGGCGAGGGCGGCGAACTGTTTTCCAAGCCGTTCCTGTGAGGACTGAGACTGAAAACCCAGTCATTGCACATTGACCAAACTCAATTTTTCCAGCCGCAGGCGGTTTGTCTGCGGCTGTCTTTTACGCGGAAGGAGACGCGATGTATTTTATCTACAGACAGGGGGAAGCTGGTCTGGACTGGCTCAGCGCGGAGGGTCTCACCGACGGAGCTGCCGTCCACGGCTTCTCCACCCGGCTGGGTGGGGTCAGCGAAGGGCACCTCGCCAGCCTGAACCTGGGCATTGCCCGCGGGGACGACCCGGCCAACGTCCGGGAGAACTACCGCCGGTTCTGCGGCGCGCTGGGCGCTCAGATGGACAAGATGGTCTTTTCCCACCAGGTTCACGGGGACGAGATTCGGGTCTGTACCCTGGCGGACGCGGGGAAAGGGCTGGACCGCCCCCGGGATTACGAAGCGGACGGGTTGGTGACGGACATCCCCGGTCTGCCGCTGGTGATTTTCTCCGCCGACTGCATCCCCATCCTGTTCTATGACCCGGTGCGCCTGGTGGTGGGAGCCTGCCACGCCGGTTGGCGGGGGACCGCCCTGGGCATCGCCGGGAAAACCGTGCGGACCATGGCGGCGGTCTACGGCTGCCGCCCGGTGGATATTCGCTGCGCCATTGGGCCGGGCATTTCCCGCTGCTGCTTCGAGACCCACGGCGACGTGCCCCAGGCCATGGAGCGGGCCATGGGCGCGGCGGCTGCGGCCCCGTTCATCGACCCGCTGCCGGGCGGCAAGTTTCGGGTGGATTTGAAGGGGATCAATGGTTACTGGCTTGAAAAAGCCGGGGTTTTGCCGGAAAAAATCGTTATTTCTGACGATTGCACCTCCTGCCATCCTGATATATACTGGAGCCACAGGCACACCGGCCCCGCACGGGGGTCTATGGCGGCCATGATTCAACTAGTGTAAGTATTTCTGATAATCCCTTTTCACAGATTTAATGAGAAACCTCTCCGCCACCGCCTAAAGGCGGCGGCCCTCCTCCCCTTTCAGGGGAGGCAAGAGGGGCGGTCAATCACAAAAGGGATAATCAACCAATTTTCCCTTGCGTTGAGGTTTCTCCTATGAAAAAACGTTCCTTTCTCTCCCTTGTGCTGGTCCTTTCGCTGCTGCTGGGCCTGACGGCCTGCTCCCGTCAGGGGGACAGCTCCGCCGATGGGGACAGCTCCGCCGAAGGTTCGGCGGACGCCTCCGTGGAGGAGGTGGTGGAGGAACCGGAGGAGGCGGAAGAGCTGTCCACCTTCGGCCTGGGGTATTATAAAGGCGTGGGCATCAACCCCTACTTTTGCGACAACGCCCAGAACCAGACCATCGCCGGGCTGGTCTATGAGACGCTGTTCGAGGTCAACGAGTCCTTCCAGGCCATCCCCTGCCTGGCGGAGTCGGTGACGGCGGAGGTGCGCTCCACCGGCACCACCACCATGAAGAGCGACGAGGACGAAGAGGACGAGAAAAATACCGATTCCAAGACCGGGGACGAGGACACCGAGACCGACCCCGGCACGGACGAGGAGGAGGGCGACGGCTCCGCCAGCGCCGAGGGGAAGGAGAGCACCGAGACCGCCATCACCACCTATGAGACGGACGTGACCATCACCCTCCGCAGCGGCGTGACCTTCTCCGACGGCAGTACCATGGACGCGGACGACGTGGTCTATTCCATCGAACGGGCCATGGATTCCGACAGCGTCTATTATAACCGCCTCTCCACCGTCACCAACGTGTGGCAGGGCAGCAGCACCACCGTCTACCTGACCATCAGCGGGGCCAACACCAACGTGGCCGTCTTTTTGGACATCCCCATCGTGAAATACGGCACCGGCGAGGACCTGTTTCCTGTGGGAACGGGGCCGTATGTTCCCAAGCGGAATAAAAACGGTCTGCCCACCAAGCTGACCGCCAACAGCGGTTGGTGGCAGCTGACCCGGGAGTACGAGGAAGAGGTGGAGAACCTGAACAGCACCAGCGGGTCTGACGCCACCATGCTGGTGACGAAAACCATCACCCAGCCCCTGGAGGAGATCAAGATCTACGCCGTGGAGGATAGCGATGAGCTGGTATTCGGATTCAGCAGCGGCAACGTCTCCGTGGTCTCCACCGACATGACGGGGACCGATTCCCTGAGCTATACCGGCAGCTATTCCGTCACTGACTACGCCACCACCAACATGATTTACTTGGGCTGCAACACCAGCGAGGGGGCCTGCGCGGACCAAACCCTCCGTGTCGCCATTTACCGCTCGCTGAACCGGGAGACCCTGGTCACCCGGATGCTGGCGGGCCACGCGGAGGCGGCGGTGCTGCCCGTCTCCCCCAGCTCCACCCTCTACGACGAGGAGCTGGCGGCAGAGCTAGCCTATGACCGTTCTGTTGCGGAGGAGCTGTGCGGGGCGGCAGACCCCGGCTCCACCCTGACCCTGGTGGTCAACTCCAACTCCAGCTTTAAGGTGTCTCTGGCGAAGGAAATTGCCCAGGAGCTGGAGGACGCGGGACTGGACGTGGAGGTGGAGACCCTCGCCTGGTCCAAGTACAAAAAGGCCCTGAAAAACGGGGATTACGACCTCTATTTGGGCGAGGTGAAGATGAAGGGCAACTTCGACCTGACCCAGTTCATCGGCTACGGCGGCAGCCTGAATTACAGCGGCTACTATGACGCCGACCTGTCGGAGCTGTCCTGGCTGTTCAACTGCGCCAGCAGCGAGGAACGGGCCGCCGCCGCTTCCGAGTTTTATCAGGCGCTGGCGGAGCAGGCCCCGTTTATCCCCGTCTGCTTCAAGACCTACTCCCTGCTCAGCCGGGAGGGGTATCTCACCAGCCAGAAGCCCACCCAGCAGAATTTGTTTTTCCACTTCTGGGACTGGTCATTCACCGAAGAAGCGGTGGAGGCCAGCAAAGCAGAAGATTGATAGAATTGAACCAAAAACAGCGCACTTTTCCAGCACTTCCAACCTTGAACAGTTTTCAACAGACAGCAACAGGAGGAACGGAATTATGAGCAACCAAGTGTACCGCTGCTACGCGGAAAAACGCCCCGGCTTTGACCTGGAGGCCAGCCATCTGCTGGCCGAGCTGCGGGAGCAGCTGGGCCTGACGCAGCTGGAGGGCGTTCGCATCATCCACCGCTACGACGTGGACCAGATCGACGAGGCCGTCTACCAGCGGGCCAAGACCACCGTCTTTTCCGAGCCGATGGTGGACAATTTCTATGACGAGACGCTGCCTGCCCTGCCGGAGAACCACTCCATCCTGGCGGTGGAGGCCCTGCCGGGCCAGTTCGACCAGCGGGCGGATTCTTGCGCCCAGTGCGTCCAGTTGCTGGCGGGCTGCGACCGGCCTCTGGTCAGCGCCGCCACCCTCTATGTGCTGCTGCCCGCCGTCTCCCCGGCGGAGCTGGACCGGGTGCGCCGCTACCTCATCAACCCGGTGGAGCGCCGGGAGGCCGCCATGGACAAGCCGGAGACCCTGGTGCAGACCTACGACGTCCCCACCTCCGTGGCTACGGTGGAGGGCTTTATCGGCATGGACCGGGAGGCTCTGGCAGCGCTGCTGAAGCGGCTGGGCCTGGCGATGGATTTGGACGACCTGGCCTTCCTCCAGTCCTATTTCCAGAACGAGGAGCACCGGGACCCCACCATCACGGAAATTCGCGTGGTGGACACCTACTGGTCCGACCACTGCCGCCACACCACCTTCGGCACCCATCTGGACTCCGCCGACATCCAGGACCCCGCCGTCAAAGCGGCCTATGACCGCTATAAGGCGGACCGGGTGGAGGTCTACGGCCAGGAGAAGGCCGCAAAGCGCCCCGAGACCCTGATGGACATTGCCACCGCGGGCACCAAGGTGCTGAAAAAGCGGGGCGGTCTTGCTAACATCGACCAATCTGAGGAAATCAACGCCTGCTCCATCCACATTCCCGTAGACGTGGACGGCGGGGAGGAGGACTGGCTGCTCCAATTCAAGAACGAGACCCATAACCACCCCACCGAGATCGAGCCTTTCGGCGGCGCGGCCACCTGCATCGGCGGCGCCATCCGGGACCCCCTCTCCGGGCGGGCGTATATCTATCAGGCCATGCGCATCACCGGCTGCGGCGACCCCCGGGTGCCTATGAGCGAGACCATCGAGGGCCGTCTGCCCCAGCGCAAGCTGGCCACCACCGCCGCCGCCGGGTATTCCTCCTACGGCAACCAGATCGGCCTTGCCACCGGCATCGTCAACGAATACTATCACCCCGGCTACGTGGCGAAGCACATGGAGCTGGGCGCTGTGGTGGGCGCGGTGCGCTCTGACGCAGTGGTGCGGGAGGTCCCCGCCCCCGGCGACATCGTCATTCTGCTGGGTGGCCGCACCGGGCGGGACGGCATCGGCGGGGCCACCGGTTCCTCCAAGACCCACAACATGGACTCCCTCCAGACCATGGGGTCCGAGGTGCAGAAGGGCAACGCCCCGGAGGAGCGCAAAATTCAGCGGTTGTTCCGCAACGGTGACGTGACCCGGATGATCAAGCGCTGCAACGACTTCGGCGCGGGCGGCGTCTCTGTCGCCATCGGTGAGCTGGCCGACGGCCTGCAAATCGACCTGAACGCCGTGCGCAAGAAGTACGAGGGCCTGGACGGAACGGAACTGTCCATCTCCGAGTCTCAGGAGCGGATGGCCGTGGTGGTGGCCCCGGAGGACGTGGACAAATTCATTGCCGCCGCCACCGCCGAGAACCTGGAGGCGTACACCGTGGCTGTCGTCACGGAGGAGCCCCGCATGGTCATCAACTGGAACGGCACGGCCATCGCCAACCTGTCCCGCTCTTTCCTGAACTCCAACGGCGCGGTGAAGCACGCCACCGTAGCGGTCCCCGCCCTCCCCGGCAAGCCGGAGGACGACCAAACCGCCGACGTAAAGAGCCGCTTCTTCGCCCTGGCTGAAAACCCCAACACCGCCTCCCAGCGGGGCCTGACCGAGCGGTTCGATGCCTCCATCGGGGCCGGTTCCGTGCTGTTCCCCTATGGCGGCAAAAAGCAGCTGACCCCCACCCAAGCCATGGTGGGTCTGTTGCCCGTAGGCCCCGGCCACACTACTACCACCTGTTCCATCATGGCCTCCGGCTTCGACCCGGAGCTGATGGCCCGGAACCCCTTCCTGGGGGCGCAATGCTCCGTCATCGAGAGCGTGGCCAAGCTGGTGGCCGCCGGCGGCGACAACGAGAAAGCCTACCTGACCTTGCAGGAGTACTTTGAGCGGCTCCACGAGGACCCCCACCGCTGGGGCAAGCCCTTCTCCGCCCTGCTGGGGGCGTATCAGGCTCAGCTGGAGCTGGGCTGCGCCGCCATCGGCGGCAAGGACTCCATGTCCGGCTCCTTTATGGATCTGGACGTGCCGCCCACCCTGGTCTCTTTCGCCATTGCGCCGGAGAAGGTGGAGAACATCGTCTCCAACGAGTTCAAGGCCCCCGGTCATCCGGTGTACCTTTTCGCCGCCCCGGAGGGGGACTACCCCGCCATGAAGGCCATGTGGCAGCAGTACCACCGGCTGGTGCTGGAGGGCAAAGTAGCCGGTTCCTGGGCGCTGACCTCCGGCGGCGTGGCCGAGGGCCTGATGAAAATGGCCTTTGGCAACGGCATCGGCTTTATCGGCGGGGACAACCTGTCCGGTGCCAAGCTCTTTGACCGGCATTATGGCGCAATTATTGCAGAATTGACCGAGGATGTGGACTTTGGCGAGAAGATCGGCGAGACCACCGGCCTGCCCATCCTCCGGGTAGCCGGGGAGGAACTGCCCCTGGACGACCTGCGCGCCGCCTGGGAGGGGACGCTGGAAAAGGTCTACCCCACCGTGGCGAAGGTGGAACACCCCTATGACATCCCCAACGTGGACTGCGCCCAGCGCAGCACCCACGCCCCGGCCACCAAGCTGGCCCGGCCCCGTGCGGTCATTCCCGTGTTCCCCGGCACCAACTGCGAGTACGACACCGCCAACGCCTGTCTGCGGGCGGGCATTGAGCCGGAGATTCTGGTTATCCGCAACCTGACCACCGGCCTGCTGACCGAGAGCGAGACGGCGCTGGAACAGGCCATTCAGGGGGCGCAGATGATCGTGCTGCCCGGTGGCTTCTCCGGCGGCGACGAGCCGGAAGGCTCCGGCAAGTTCATCGCCTCTTTCTTCCGCAACCCACGCATCAAGGACGCGGTCCACGACCTGCTCAAGAACCGGGACGGCCTGATGCTGGGCATCTGCAACGGCTTCCAGGCCCTGGTCAAGCTGGGTCTGGTGCCTTACGGTGAGATCCGGGACCTGGACGAGAACTGCCCCACCCTGACCTTCAACCTGATTGGCCGCCACCAGAGCCGCTACTGCGACATCCGGGTGGCCTCGGTGAAGTCCCCGTGGATGCTCAAGTCTCAGGTGGGCAGCGTGTACAGCGTCCCCATCTCCCACGGCGAGGGCCGCTTCGTGGCTCCCACCCCCATTCTGGAGCAGATGGTACAGAACGGGCAAATCGCTACCCAGTATGTGGACGCCCAGGGCCGTCCCTCCCTGGACATCTCCGCCAACCCCAACGGCTCCCTTTACGCCATCGAGGGCATTTTCAGCCCCGACGGGCGGGTGTTCGGCAAGATGGGCCACACCGAGCGGTGGAACCCCGGCGTGGCGAAGAACATTCCCGGCGAGAAGCTGATGCCGATTTTCGAGTCCGGCGCGGCGTATTTTAAGTAAAAACAACAACTCAGGGCCGCCGCGCTTGCGGCGGCCCTTTTGGGAGAACGTATGAGCTACGACGCAATCGTATTTGACATCGACGGCACCCTCTGGGACGCCAGAGAGAGCATCACCGCCGGATGGAACCTGGCCATTGAGGAACTGACCGGTACCCCCGGTACGCTGGAGAGCGAGACCTTCGGGCAGCTCTTTGGCAAGCCTCTGGACGATTTGATCGACTTCGCCTTCCCTGGTGTGCCGCCGGAGCGGAAGGCGGTGCTGGGGGACTACTGCTTGCGCCGGGAGAACGAAATGCTGCTGGAGCGACCCGGCACCCTCTACCCCGGCGTGGAGGAAACGCTGGAGAAGCTGATGGCACGGTATCCGCTGTTCATCGTCTCCAACTGCGGCAAGGGCTACATTGAGGCCATGCTCCAGGGCACCGGCCTGAGAAACTATTTTTGCGACTGGTTGTGTTACGCGGACACCAACGCCCCCAAGGACGTGACCCTGCGGGTGCTGATGAAACAGTGCAGACTGAAAAACCCCGTCTATGTGGGAGACATTCAGGCGGACGCGGACGCCTGCGTCCGGGCGGGGGTGGACATCATCTATGCCGCCTACGGCTTCGGGACGATTCAGCGCCCCGCCGCCACCATTCAACAATTCCCCGACCTGCTGACCCTGGAGGCTCTGCGATGAACGAATACGACGGCATCATCTTTGACGTGGACGGCACCCTCTGGTACTCCTGCGACAAAGTGGCCCATATCTGGTCCGCCGAGGCGCAAAAGTTCACCGGCAAACCCTACCGCTGGGACGGCAAGACGCTGGAAAAAGAGTTCGGCAAGACGATGGACGACATCATGTTGAGCCTTGTGCCGGAGCTGTCCCCTGCCCAGCGCCACGAGTTGGGGGAGCGGTGCTACGCCCAGGAGAACATCGGGCTGGCGAAAGACCCCGGCGTCCTCTACCCCGGCGTGGCGGAGACGTTGGCAGCGCTGGCGAAGCGCCACCGGCTGTTCATCGTCTCCAACTGCCAGCGGGGGTATATTGAAATTTTGCTGGATAGCTATGGACTGCGAGACTGCTTCGAGGGCTGGCTCTCCTGGGGGGACACCCTGGCGGAGAAGGACAAAACCATTCGCGTCCTGATGGAGCGGTACGGGCTTCAAAATCCCGTCTACGTGGGGGACACCCAGGGCGACGCCAACGCCTGTGCCAAAGCGGGGGTGGATTTTGTGTTCGCCGCCTATGGGCTGGGCCAGGCGGAGGGATATGTGGCGAAGGTGGAGAGCTTTGCGGAATTGGCAGAACTTTTCTAAAAATTTGCGCGTCCCGAAAAATTCCCTCTTGCGTTTTCCCGGAAAGATGATATAATAACCATACTGTCTCATTGATTTTTTTGATGGGACGCAAGCTCCACCTGATGATTGAGGCGTATTGAACGATGCTGTATTCTTCCACTTTCTCTTTTACCGGCAGCTGGAATCGATTTTTCGGTTTCGGCTATTACGCATGGGTAAAATGAGATAGCGGGACTGTGAGCGTCTAAAGCCGCCTTTGTCAGAAGGCAGGATTCTATACACTGTGATTTTAGGCTCATTGTCGCAAGGCAATGGGCCTTTTTGCGCGCTAAAATTGAAAGGAGTATTTTTATGGTAGTCATTATGAAGCCCGGCACCAGTCAGAAGGAAATTCGCAAACTGGCGGCCCGGTTCGAGGCTCAAAATCTGCGGGTGGGCATCACCAACGGCGTGGACTGTTCCATTTTGGGGCTGGTAGGGGACACGACCCAGCTGGACGAGGACAAAATTCTGCTCAACGATCACGTGGAGCGGGTCATGCGGGTGTCGGAACCCTTCAAAAAGGCCAACCGGAAGTTCCACCCGGCGGATACGGTGGTCAACGTCAACGGCGTGGAGATCGGCGGCGGCAAGTTTGCGGTCATGGCAGGGCCTTGCTCTGTGGAATCACGGGACCAAATTGTCACCATTGCCGACGAGGTCCAGCAGGCAGGGGCCGCTATCCTCCGGGGCGGAGCCTTCAAGCCCCGCACCAGCCCCTACTCCTTCCAGGGTATGGGAACCCCCGGCCTGAACCTGCTGCTGGAGGCCAAGGCAGAGACGGGTATGCCCATCGTCACCGAGATCATGAGCCCCAAGTACTGCGAATTGTTCGAGGAAAAGGTGGACTTGGTGCAGATCGGGGCGCGGAATATGCAGAACTTCGACCTGCTGAAGGAAGTGGGCAAGATGTCCAAGCCGGTGCTGCTGAAGCGGGGCCTCTCCAGTTCCTACGAGGAGTGGATCATGTCCGCCGAGTACATCATGAGCGAGGGCAACGAAAACGTCATCCTCTGCGAGCGGGGCATCCGCACCTTCGAGACCTACACCCGCAACACGCTGGATATCTCCGCCATCCCCGCCGTCAAGCGGATGAGCCACCTGCCCGTGGTGGTGGACCCCTCCCACTCCGGCGGCTACAGCTGGCTGGTGGAGCCGCTGACCATGGCGGCGGTGGCGGCGGGGGCCGACGGCCTCATCATCGAGGTCCACAACGACCCCAAACACGCCCTCTGCGACGGCCAGCAGTCCCTGACCCCCATGCAGTTCGGCCAGCTCATGGGTAAGGTGCAGAAAATTGTTGACCTGATGGGTAAAACAGTAGTAATATAAGAACAGACAAATTTGCTTTAAACCGATAAAGTATGGGAGGGCGAAGCGAAAGCCGCGCAAAATCACCTGGTTTTGCCTGTGGGAGCCTCGCCCGGAAGGAGCGCGCCATGAACCGACTGAATGTGGCTCTGCCCGGCAGAGAATATGAGATTTTGATTGAACGGGGCCTGCTGGACGCGGTGGGCAAGCGGTGCCGGGTGGTGCTGATGCGGGCCACCCGCATTGCCCTGGTGACGGACAGCACAGTTGGCCCCCTGTACGCCCAGCGAGTGGTGAACAGTCTGGAGGCCGCCCGGTTCCAGGTGAAGGTGTTCACCATCCCGGCGGGGGAATCCTCCAAGAACCCGGAGATGCTGGCCTGGTTGTGGGAGGAGATGATGGCCTTCGGCCTGACCCGCACCGACGCGGTGGTGGCCTTGGGCGGCGGCGTTGTAGGCGACCTGGCGGGGTTTGCCGCCGCCACCATCCTCCGGGGCATTGATTACGTCCAGATCCCCACCACCCTGCTGGCCCAGGTGGACTCCTCCGTGGGCGGCAAGGTGGCAGTGGACCTCCAGGCCGGGAAGAACCTGGCCGGGGCCTTCTGGCAGCCCCGGATGGTGGTCATCGACCCCGACGTGCTGGAGACCCTGCCCGACCCGGTCTTTGCCGACGGCATGGCCGAGGTCATCAAGTACGGCTGCATCTGGGACGCGGAGTTTTTCGACATGCTGGACCAGTGCGGCAGCCGGGAGCGGGTCATGGCGGCCATCGAGCAGGTCATTCACATCTGCTGCGCCATCAAAGCCGAGGTGGTCCTCCAGGACGAGCACGACCGGGGCCTGCGGATGATTCTGAACTTTGGCCACACCCTGGGCCACGCCTACGAGAAGGCGTATCACTACGAGACTTACACCCACGGCCAGGCCGTGGCCGCCGGGATGTGCCGGGCGGCGGAGATCGGCGTTCACATGGGCGTCACCCCGGCGGAGGTCCCCGGCAAAATTCAGTCCATCGTGAAAAAGTTCGGCCTGCCGGATGAGATCCCCTGCACCCAGGCCGACTATGAGGAGGCCGTGGGCCTGGACAAGAAGGGGCAGGGCGGTGACATCAACGTCATTCTGCTCCCCGAGCTGGGCAAGGCGGAGGCCGTCCGGCTGAAAAAATCGGAATTGATGGAACAAATTAAGCAACTGTAACCGCCGGCGGGCGTTCCCGCAGGGATGCGTCTCTGCCGAACCCGCACAAAGGAGTGCGGCGCGGAAAGGACAGATAGAAAAATGGATTTAGCGATTTATCCCCACAAACTACAGGGGACGGTGACGCCGCCCCCCTCCAAAAGCCAGGCCCACCGTGCCATCATCTGCGCGGCGCTGGCCGAGGGGGAGAGCCTGATTTTGAACCTACAGCTCTCCCAGGACATCCACGCCACCCTGAACTGTATGCGCGCCCTGGGCGCGGAGGCCACGGAACACGGCGGCATCATCACCGGGGCCAACGCCCGCCGGGGCAAAATGCGGCCCCTGCCGGAGCTGGACTGCTGCGAGTCCGGCTCCACCCTGCGGTTCCTCATTCCCATCGCCCTGGTGGTGGCCGGGGGCGGCGTATTCAGTGGCCGGGGGCGGCTGATGGAGCGGCCCCAGAAGCCCTACCGGGAGCTGTTTCAGGAGCGGGGCATCCGTTTCGAGCGGCGGAACGGCAAAATCGAGGTAGAGGGCCAGCTCCAGCCCGGCACCTTCCGCATCGCGGGCAACGTGTCCTCCCAGTTCATCACGGGGCTGCTCTTCGCGCTGCCTCTGCTGGAGGCCGATTCCGACATCGTCCTCACCACCGAGCTGGAATCCGCCGGGTATATTGACTCCACCATCGTGGCCCAGCAGCTGTTCGGCGTCACAGTGGAGCGGACGGAGACCGGCTGGCACATCCCTGGAAACCAGCACTACCGGGCCGCCAAGGGACCGGTGATGATCGACGCGGATTACTCCAACGCGGCCTTTTATATCATCGCCAACGGTCTGGGCAACGACATCCAGGTCTGCGACATGAACCCCATGACCTGTCAAGGGGACAAAATCATCGTGGAGCAGGAAGCGCTGCTGGACCAGCCCGGCGAGGTAGTCATTGACGTGCGGCAATGCCCCGATTTGGTCCCCGCCCTGGCGGGGCGGGCCGCCCTCCGGGAGGGACAGGTGACGAAAATCGTCAACGCCGCCCGGCTGCGCATCAAGGAGAGCGACCGGCTGGACACCGTCACCACCGAACTGAACAAGCTGGGGGCCAAAGTGGAGCAGACCCCCGATTCCCTCATCATCACTGGGGTGAAACAGCTCCACGGCGGCGTGGTGAACAGCCACAACGACCACCGCATCGCCATGATGCTGGCGATGGTGGCCAGCGCCGCCACTGACCGGGTGGTTTTGCAGGACGCGGGCAGCGTCGCCAAGTCCCACCCCGGTTTTTGGGAACACTACTACCGGCTGGGCGGACAGTTCAGTATCTGGGATTAAGGAGAGAGCGATATGAAACACACGATTTTTGGCGAGTCCCACGGCCTCGCCGTGGGCGTGTCCCTGACCGGCGTGCCGTCTGGCATCGAGCTGGACATGGACGAAATTGCCTTTGAGATGAGCCGCCGCGCACCCGGCAAAAGCCCCCTCTCCTCCGCCCGGAAGGAGGCGGACGTGCCGGAGATTCTCTCCGGCGTGTTCGAGGGCATGACCACCGGCACCCCCCTCTGCGCCATCATCCGCAACACCGACACCCGCAGCAAGGACTACGCCAAGACCAAGGACCTAGCCCGGCCCGGCCACGCCGATTACTCCGGCTTTATGCGCTACCAGGGCTACAATGACTACCGGGGCGGCGGACACTTCTCCGCCCGGCTGACGGCTCCGCTGGTGTTCGCCGGGGCAGTCGCCAAGCAGATTTTGGCCCAGGAGGGCGTCAAGGTGGGCGCCCACATCCAGCAGGTGGCGGGCATCAAGGACGCGGCCTTCGACAGTGAGGCGTATCCCCTCTCCGGCAACCTGTTTTACACCGTGGCCCACAAGGACTTTCCCGTTCTGGTGGACGAGCAGGGGCAGAAAATGCAGGAGGCCATCCTCGCCGCCAAGAACGACTGCGACTCAGTGGGCGGTGTCATTGAGTGCGCCGTGCTGGGCCTGCCCGCCGGACTGGGTTCACCGGATTACGGCGAAAACGTGGAGGGCATCTTCGCCCAGCAGCTGTTCGCGGTCCCGGCGGTGAAGGGCGTGGCCTTTGGCGTGGGTTACGGCTGCGCCGGGCTGCGGGGCAGTCAGATGAACGACCCTCTCTATATGCGGGGCGGCGACGTGCGCACCCGCACCAACTACAACGGCGGCGTCAACGGCGGCATCACCAACGGAATGCCCGTCACCTTTACAGTGGCCGTCCGGCCCACCCCGTCCATCGCCAAAGAGCAGGACACCGTGAACCTGGACACCATGCAGAACGCCAAGCTCCGTATCGAGGGGCGGCACGACCCCTGCGTGGTCCACCGGGCGGTGCCGGTCATCGAGGCGGCGGCGGCGCTGGCCACCTGCGAGCTGTTGGGCATCTGATTGCATACAGGGAAAGGAATCGGTAAGAGAACATGACTGAATTAGACGAACTGCGGGGCAAAATCGACGAAATCGACCGTCAAATCGTGGCCCTTTACGAGGAGCGGATGGACTGCTGCCGCCAGGTGGGGCTGTACAAGCTGCGCACCCAAATGCCCATCCTGGACTCCGGGCGGGAGACCGAGGTGCTGCGGAGCAAGACTGACCTGGTCAGCGACCCGGAGATGAAACCCTACGTCATCGCCCTGTTTGAGCAGATCATGGCCCAGAGCCGCATGATCCAGACCAAGCTCATCAACGCCTGGAGCCCCGCCAAAGAGCGGGCTTACAGCGAGTACCAGGAGGCCATGAACAGCGGCAACTGGTTCCCGGAGTCGGACCGCATCATCTACCAGGGCCAGCCGGGAGCCTACGGCGAGGAGGCCACCATCCAGCTTTTTGGCGAGGACTGCGACCGCACCCCGGCCCGGAGCTTCGAGGGCGTGTTTGTAGCCATCCGGGAGGGGCTGGGCGGCTACGGCGTGTTGCCCATCGAGAACAGCTCCACCGGCTCCATCAATGACGTGTATGACCTGCTGGGCAAATATGGCTGCTCCATCGTAGGGGAGACCATCGTGCGGGTGGAACACTGCCTGATGGGGGTCCCCGGCTCCAGCCTGGGCAGCATCACCGACGTGTACTCCCACGAGCAGGGCTTCTCCCAGTGCCGGGAGTTTTTGAATACCTTCCCCCAGTGGAACCAGAACGTGGAGGCCAACACAGCCGCCTCCGCCAAAATGGTGGCTAAGCTGAACGACCCCTCCAGGGCCGCCATCGCCAGCCGCCGGGCGGCCAAGCTCTACGGGCTGGACATCCTGGCGGAGAAGATCAACTACAACTCCAACAACTACACCCGCTTTGTGGTGGTGGCGGAAAAGCCCCGCATCAGCAAGAAGGCGGACAAAATCAGCGTCATTTTCACCGTCCCCCACACCGAGGGCAGCCTGCACCGGATTTTGTCGGTGTTCGCCGCCAACGGCCTGAACCTGTTGAAACTGGAGTCCCGCCCCATTCCGGGCAGAAGCTGGGAGTACAACTTCTTCGCGGACTTTGCCGGGAACCTCCACAATGAGGGGATGGACGCGGTGATTCACCAGCTCATCGACGAGACGCTGAGCTTCCATATCTTGGGCAACTACGAAAAGAGTTCGGATTAAGCCGGTTTTAGTAGTTAGTGGCCAGTGATTAGTGGTTAGTAAACCAGCGTTAAACCAAAAGACGACAAAACGCCGCCCGGAGACAGGTACAAACCTGCGTCCGGGCGGCGTTCTGTACGGGAAAGCATTGCTTTTCCTTATTGTACATTGTTCATTGTAAATTGAATCTCTTCCCGCAATTCACCAACCGACTGAAACCGCCGTTCCGGGTTCGCCGCCAGACAGCGGCTCAGCAGCCGTTCCACCCGGCGGGGCAGGGGGCGATGGAACAGGCTCTCTCCCGGCAGCTCATGGGTGAGCAGCTGGAACGCCGTGACCCCCAGGGAGTACACGTCTGTCCGCTGGTCCAGCGGGAGGAACTGCTTCTGCTCCGGGGAGGCGTAGGCCATCGACATGGCCCGGATGGGAACGGTTTGGCCGGTCAACTCTCTGGCAATGTCGAAATCGGCCAGGCAGACCGCCCCGTCCTGCCGCAGAATCAGGTTGGCTGGCTTGATGTCGCAGTGGAGGATGGGCGGCTGGCTCTTGTGGAGATACGCCAGCGGCTCACAGGCGGAAAGCATCCACCCCAGCACCTTGGGCCAGCGGGCGGGGACGCCCATGTTCCGGTTGCTCTTCAGAATCTGTTTCAGGCTGACGCCGGGGAGGTAGTCCTGCACGATGTAAAGCACCCCATCCCCCTGCCCCAGCTCATGAAACCGGGGCAGCTGGGGGTGGTCCAGCCGCCGGAGGATGCGGAGGTTTTGTTCCAGGTCGGCAATGGCCTCCGGGCGCACTTGCTTGACGGTGCAGAGGGCGCCGTCTGACCGCCTCCGGGCGCAGAACACCAAACTTTGGCCACCCTGCCCCAGTTGGCGGGTGATTTCATACCGGCCCGAAAAAATCTGTTCCAGCTCCTTCTGGGGAACGTCCGGTTCTGTCACAGGGCCAGGGCTTCGTCCAGAGCGGCGGCGTAAGCGTCCTTGGGCATGGCCCCCACCTTGCGGTCCACCTGGTCGCCATCCTTGAAGATGACCACGTTGGGGATGCTCATGACGCCGTATTCGGCGGCAAGGCCCGGCTCCTGGTCCACGTCCACCTTGCCCACCAGCACCTTGCCGTCATAGTCCTTCGCCAGCTGCTCGATAGCCGGGGCGATCATCCGGCAGGGGCCGCACCAGGTCGCCCAAAAGTCCACCAGCATGACGCCGGGCTGTTTCAGCGCGTTGTTGAAACCTTCTTCGGAAAAATGAATGATATCTGCCATGATACATACTCCTTTTCTGTTGTATAGGGGTTGATTTGTTTTAATTTTTGCACACGGGCTGCTAGCCACGAATCACTGACCACTGACCACTAGCCTTCCAGCCAGCGGTCAGCAGATTCCGCTGCAACCTGGCCCTCGCCCACAGCCTTCGCCACCTGGAGGGGCTTGCCGGTGCAGTCCCCGGCGGCGAATACGCCGGGCAAATTCGTCTCCATCCGGCGATTGACCGCAATATACCCGTCCTCCGTAACAAGGTCGGGCAGTAAATCGGTGGGGACCACCGCCTCCCGGAGGATGAACACTCCGGCGCAGGGCAGCTTTGCCCCGTCCGCCAGCAGGCCCTCCACCGCGTTTTCCCCCAGCACCTCCAGCCGGTTTGCCCGCACAAAGGGGATGGACGGGGACAGGCCCTCCGGCTTGGCGGGGCTGACGTAGGTGACCTGGCAGCCGATGTCCGCCAAGTAATCCGCCTCCAGGGGCGCGTCGGCGCTGCGGCCCACTACGATGACCGGCTTGTTTCGGTAGAGCATCCCGTCGCAGGTGGCGCAGTAGCTGACCCCACGGCCCAGCAGCCGCTGCTCGCCGGGGTATTTCTGCCCCCGCGCCACTCCGGTGGCGATAATCAGTGCCTTCGATTGGAACACCTCGCTGCCTACGGTGAGCATCCAGCCGTCGAAGGGCATGGCGGAGAGGACTTTGCCCGTCCGCAATTCCGCCCCCGCCTGCTGTGCGTGGTCCAGAAATTTGTCCATCAGCTCCTGTCCCGTCAGTCCTGGCAGGCCCAGGTAGTTGTCCACCCGTTCCGCCTTGGAAAGGGGATTCCGGGCGGTGGGGTTGGAAAGCACCAGGGCGGTGCGGTTCCGGCGGCGAAGGGTGATGGCGGCGCTGAGCCCCGCCGGGCCGCCGCCGATGATGATGCAGTCGTAGACCATAGCGTCCTGCCCTGCCTTTCGTTCGTATTAGTATGGGTCTTTTCGACAGGATTATTATACCCTGCCTCATCCCGGAAAACAAGACTGTTTCCTGTTTTTCATGCACTTGGAAAATTCGCCCGAAAAAGTTTAATTTGTTCTCTTTTGCCATAGACTTTGAGGGGGAGAGATGATAAGATAACAAATAATTAAACTGGTTATCCCTTTGAGTCAGCAATGTGGCAGAAACCCCTCCACCATGCTTCGCATGGTCCCCCTCCCCTTTCAGTGGAGGCAGGAGGGGTGGTCAGTTACGAAACGTAAATCGTAAATGCGAAAATCGCCATACAAAATGAAGTAGAACTGCATCATTGGGTAATTCAAGTGATTGTTAAAACAATATCTTAAAATGCCTGCGAAATGGCAAGCAGGAAAAGGTGAGGGAAAAGTATGGCATCCATCAAGTTTGATGAATATCGCGTCAAGCTCCACAATCTGGCCCCGGTGCTGGAGGACCTGGGCAAGTCCCTGGGGCTGGAGGCCGCCGAGCAGGAGCTGGACCTGCTCCAGGCCCAGAGCGCGGCGGAGGATTTCTGGACCAACATGGAAAAGGCTCAGAAGGTCTCTCAGCGCATCAAGAACCTCCAGGACAAGATCGAGGCCCAGAACAAGCGCCTCTCCACGGTGGAGGATTTGTTAGTCCTGTGCGAAATGGGCATGGAGGAGGACGACGACGAGCTGCTGGACGAACTGGAGTCCACCTATGCTGCTCTGGAGGCGGACATTGAATCTGCCCGGCTGTCCACCCTGTTCCGGGGGGAGTATGACCACAACGACTGTATGCTCTCCATCCACGCGGGGGCGGGCGGCACCGAGGCCCAGGACTGGGCCGCCATGCTGTTCCGCATGTACCAGCGCTGGGCGGACCGCCGTGGCTTCAAGTGCGAGACGCTGGACTACGAGGACGGCGATGAGGCGGGCATCAAGACTGCCACGCTGATGATTTCCGGCGAGAACGCCTACGGCTACCTCCGCAGCGAACACGGCGTCCACCGGCTGGTGCGCATCTCCCCCTTCGACTCCAACGCCCGGCGGCAGACTTCCTTCGCCGCGGTGGAGGTCATGCCCGACCTGCCCGACGACGTAGAGGTGGACATCCGGCCGGAGGACGTGGAAATGCAGGTGTTCCGCAGCTCCGGCGCGGGCGGCCAGCACATCAACAAGACCTCCTCCGCCGTCCGGCTCATCCACAAGCCCACCGGCATTGTGGTGTCCAGCCAGCAGGAGCGCTCCCAGTTCCAGAACAAGGACACCTGTTACCGGATGCTCCGGGATAAGCTGGTGCAACTGCAAATGCAGGCCCACGCGGAGAAAATTTCCGACCTGAAGGGCGTGCAGATGAAGATTGAATGGGGAAGCCAAATTCGCTCCTACGTCTTTATGCCCTACCAGATGGTCAAGGATATGCGCACCGCCTACGAGACCAGCAACATCAACGCCGTCATGGACGGCGACCTGGACGGGTTCATCAACGCCTACCTGACCGCCGAGGCCACCGGCAATTGGGCGAAGTAACTTCTTATATAGAGCTTCCCGCCGCCCTGCCTTTGACGGGGCGGCGCTTTTTGCCGTTTTCCAATGAAATCATATTGAAAAAACGGTGTTTGTATGGTATAAAAATAGAAACGACACGGCCTGAACAAAACCAGGGGAAAGGATGGAGCTGATGGGATTTTTTCTGCTGATCGCAAGGTGGGGCCTGCGCTTCCTCTACCTGTTTTTTATGCCCCTGAAGGCCAAAAACAAGGTGGTCATGCTCTCCCGGGAATCCGACACCCCGCCGATAGACTTCCGCCTGCTGGAACAGGAGATCAAACGCCGTTCCCCGGAGACGGAGGTGGTCTACTTCTGCCGCAAAATGACCAAACAGGTCAACATCCCCTCCTACTGCTGGATGACGCTGAAAAGCCTCTACCACATCGCCACCGCCTCCGTCGCGGTGACAGACACCTACTCCATCCAGCTGTGCGTGCTGCCCCACAAAAAGAGCCTGACGGTGGTGCAGATCTGGCACGCCCTCGGCGCGGTCAAGCGGTTCAGCTACCAGTGCCTGGACACCCCCAATGGCCGCACCAGCCAGATGGCGGAGCAGATGTGTATGCACAAAAATTACGATTACATCCTCTGCACCTCCCAGGCCACCAAAGCCATTTATGTGGAGGCGTTCCACACCGCGCCGGAGAAAATTCTGGTGCTGGGGATGCCCCGCGTGGACTACATCCAACGCCCGGCCCCCGGCCTGCGGGAAAAGTTTTTGCAGCAGCGGCCCGACCTGCGGGGCAAAAAGCTGATGCTCTACCTGCCTACCTTCCGGGACGGAATCGACGAGGGCACCGAACAGCTGCTCCACGCCGCCGCCGGGATGGACGAGCTGGCGCTGCTGGTCAAGCCCCACCCCCTCTCCAACTTCCACGTTCCCCGGGGCAACCGCCCCGGCAAGGGCTGGTCCACTTATGACCTGATGAAGGTCTGTGACGGCGTCATCACCGACTACTCCGCCTCCTCTCTGGAGGCCAGCCTGCTCCACAAGCCGGTGTACTTTTACCTCTTCGACTACG
Source organism: Clostridiales bacterium (assembly GCA_020859945.1). GTDB lineage: Bacteria > Bacillota > Clostridia > Oscillospirales > Oscillospiraceae > Onthomonas. Next base: position 21,402 of record JAJBVG010000022.1, read on the forward strand.
AGGCGTACAAGTACAACCAGGGGCTGAACATCGACCCCAGCAAGGAGCTGCCGGGGGCCGTCTCCGTGGACGCCGCCGGGATGATGGAGAAAATTCGCGCCGGGAACTACGACCTGGAGGCCCTGGAGCGGTTCCGGGCCAAGTACATCCAGACTGCCGATGAGGACAACACTGCCGCTATCACCGAGTTCCTGCTGGAGCACATCCCAGCCGAATTGCGGCAGAGCAGGGAAGCTGCGAAGGTGTGACATAAAAAGTAATAGGGTGACACTATGAACATAAAAAAAGCCATCAAAACCACTGCTTACAACGTGGCCAAAGCCTGCCCTCCCCTGCGGAGGGTGTACCGCCGGTGTTTGTTCGCCTACCGCCATTTTCACTACTGGGTCCACACCCGGGGACTGACGGTGGACAAGAAGCTGGTGGTGTTCTGCACCTTCTCCGGCAAGGGCTATTCCGACAGCCCCAAGGCCATTTATGAGTATATGCTCACGGAGGAGAAGTACGCGGATTACCGCTTTGTCTGGATTTTCCGGGAACCGGACAATTTCCGCTGGCTGGAGGGCAACCGCAACACCACCATTGTCCGCTGGGCCTCCAAGGAGTACGAGCGGGCCATGGCCTCCGCCGGGTACTGGATCTTCAACTACCGGGTCAGCGACCACATCTGGCCCAAAGAGGACCAGACCTATGTGGAGTGCTGGCACGGCACCCCATTGAAACGGCTGGGCTACGACATCACCGCCGGGGGCAATGTGATGAACACGTCCAAGGAGATCCAGCGGAAGTACGACCTGGACTCCGCCAAGTTCAAATACATTATTTCCCCCTCGCCCTACTGCTCGGAGAAGTTCGTCTCCGCCTGGAATCTGACCGCCATCGGTAAAGAAAACACCATTCTGGAGCAGGGCTACCCCCGGAACGACTTTTTGCTGAACCACACCCAGGCCGATGTGGACGACATCAAGGCCCGGCTCCACATCACTCCGGCGGAGATCGGAGGCAGAAAAATCGTCCTCTACGCCCCCACCTGGCGGGACAACCAGCACGACGACGCCAACGGCTACAGCTACAAGCTGGGGCTGGACTTCCAGCGGCTGCGCCAGGAGTTGGGGGAGGACATCGTGGTGCTGTTCCGCGCCCACTACCTGGTGGCCAGTCAGTTCGACTTCGCTGCCTATGAGGGCTTTGTCTACAACGTCTCCAGCTACCCCGACATCAACCACCTGTACCTGGCCGCCGACCTGCTCATCACCGACTACTCCTCGGTGTTCTTCGACTACGCCAACCTCCGCAAGCCCATGCTGTTTTATATGTACGACCTGGCCGCTTACCGGGACGACATCCGGGGCTTTTACATCGGCCTGGACGAGCTGCCCGGCCCCATCGTGGAGACGGAGGACGAATTGCTCCGGGCCATTCCCGCGCAGCTGGCCGACAGCAGCCAGTGGGCGGAGCAGTACGAGACCTTCTGCCAGAAGTTCAGCCCATTTGACGACGGCCACGCCAGCCAGCGGGCGCTGGAAATCATTCTGGGAGAAAAGCCCAACGTCCGGGCCAGTCAACAGCGGGAAACGGTGGGCGTTTGACGCTGGGGCTGTCCTGTGGTATACTATTTATTGGTTATTCTTTTGAATCAGCACAAACAAATTCGCGCAAAATTGATTCCCACAGCCTGTAGGGGCGGCCCGTGGCCGCACGCAGGAACCATCTGCTTACCCTGGGCGGCCGAGGGCCACCCCTACACATACGATAGCAAAATGGATAGTTAAATGCTGTTTTGTGCAAGAAGCGCTGCGGCGGAGACGCCGATAAGGGAGCGAAGCTATGATCCGGTTTCTAAAAGACGTACACAAATACTGGCGCTACATCCTCTACTCGGCCAGGGCGCAGCTGAAAGACGAGGTGGCCGGTTCCTTCCTGAACTGGCTGTGGTGGATTCTGGACCCGCTGCTGTTCATGCTGGTCTACACCTTTGTTTACACCATTGTCTTTGGCAGGAGCCAGGACTATCTGTGCGCCTTCATCTTCATCGGTTATACCACCTGGCAGTTTTTTGACCGGTGCGTCAACGGCAGCGTCAAGCTGGTGAAGCGATACCAATCGGTGTTGTCTAAGGTCTATCTGCCCAAGTTCATCCTGATTTTGGCCAATATGATGGTGCAGGGCTTTAAAATGCTCATCGGCTTCGGCCTGGTGTTTATCACCATGCTGATTTACCGGGTGCCGTGGACGCCAAAGGTGCTGTGGGTGGTGCCCTATCTGCTGTTGCTGTTCCTGCTGACCTTCGGGCTGAGCTGCGTGCTGCTCCACGGCGGCGTGTATATCGAGGATCTGTCCAACATCATCCGGGTGCTGCTGCGGCTGATGTTCTACCTGTCCGGCATCTTCTACAACCCGGAAAAGCAGCTGGAGGGGATCGCTCAGTACGCCCTGATCCGGCTCAATCCCACCTGCTATATCATCACTCAGCTGCGCAACTCTATGCTCTACGCCAAGACTCCCCTGCTGAACTGGTATTTGGTTTGGGCAGTGGCGGGACTGCTGCTGTCCATCATCGGCGTCCGGCTGATTTATAAGTACGAGCGGCGGTATGTGAAGTCCGTCTGACCACGCTATCCTGTCTTTTGCCCCTCCGCCGGTGGGCGGAGGGGTTTTCGCGGCAAAAAATCCGAACATTCCCCTTGACAGGCGAAATTTCCGCTGGTATAATAGCTACGCAAAACAAAGCAGGAACGGTTCCTCACCTTCTGTGCCTGGGCGCAGTGGTCAATAGCGCTAGTCCTTCTCACCCGGCTGGTTTCGGGTGGGTGTGGTTTGTGCGGATACCGTTTCGGTATCCGTTTTGATTTTATTCTGGAGGTGTTTTCGTATTAGCAGTATGTCTCATCAGATCAATGAGGAGATCCGCGACAAAGAGGTTCGCCTGATTTCCTCTACCGGCCAGCAGATGGGTATCATGTCCTCCCGCGCCGCGTTGCAGGAGGCGCAGAAGGCCGGTCTGGACCTGGTCAAGATCTCTCCCAAGGCCGTCCCCCCCGTGTGCAAGATCATGGACTACGGCAAGTTCCGCTTCGAGCAGTCCAAGCGGGAAAAAGAAGCGAAAAAGAACCAACACGTGGTTGAAATCAAGGAGATTCGGATGTCCCCCAGCATCGACGTGGGCGACTTCAACACCAAGCTCCGCAACGCCCATAAGTTCCTGAACGAGGGCAACCGCGTCAAGGTCACTGTCCGCTTCCGGGGCCGCGAAATGGCCCACACCGACATCGGCGAGAAGCTGCTGCGCCGCTTCGCCGCGGAGAGCGAGGAGATCGCCGTGATGGACCGCAAGCCCGTCCTGGATGGCCGCCATATGACCATGCTGCTCTCTCCCAAGGCGTCCAAGGACGCCGCCTCCAAGGGCGCGGCCCGGCGTGACAACCGCCGCCCGCCTGAGACAAAATAACGCAGCTGCCACCAACGAAAGGAGTCTTTCACCATGCCTAAGATGAAAACGCACAGCGGTGCGAAAAAGAGATTCAATCTCACCAAAAACGGCAAGGTCAAGCGTTCCCACGCCTACGCCAGCCACATCCTGACCAAGAAAACCACCAAGCGTAAGAGAGGCCTCCGCAAGGGCGCCTATGCGGACGTGACCAACAGCGATACCATCCGCAAGATGATCCCTTACAAATAAGTCGATAGGAGGCAACTGAAATGGCAAGAGTCAAACGCGCGATGATGACGCGCAAGAGAAGAAATAAGGTCCTCAAGATGGCCAAGGGCTACTGGGGCGCCAAGAGCAAGCACTACAAGATGGCCAACCAGGCCGTCATGAAGTCCCTGACCTACGCCTACACCGGCCGCCGTCTGAAAAAGCGCGACTTCCGCCGCCTGTGGATCACCCGTATCAGCGCCGCCTGCAAGCAGAACGGCATCAACTACTCCACCTTTATGCACGGCCTGAAGCTGGCCAACGTCAACATCGACCGCAAGATGCTCTCTGAGATGGCCGTCAACGACAAGGCCGCTTTCACTCAGCTGGTGCAGGTCGCCAAGGCCAGCCTGTAAAATTCATTTTTACGCTGCTTTCACAGCGCGGAGGTTTTTGGAATCTCCGCGCTGTGTTTTTGTCTTGCGGGTCCGGCCTGGGCGTGATATACTAGGATGAATTTGAAGAAGAGAAGATTTGTTTTTAGACCGAGGTAAGTTATGGCAAGACGCAAAAAAGACACCGCACCCAAACCCACTAACAACGAAAACGTCAAGGGCCTCCACGCCGAGGTGCTGGAGCAGCCCATCACCGAGACGCTGGAAATCAACTATATGCCCTACGCCATGAGCGTCATCATCAGCCGGGCCATTCCGGAAATCGACGGTTTCAAGCCCAGCCACCGGAAGCTGCTGTACACCATGTACCAGATGCACTTGCTGGGGGGCAACCGCACCAAGTCCGCCAACGTGGTGGGCTCCACCATGAAGCTGAACCCCCACGGCGACGCCGCCATTTACGAGACCATGGTGCGCCTTTCCCGGGGCTACGGGGCGCTGCTCCACCCGCCCGTGGACTCCAAGGGCAACTTCGGCAAGGTGTTCTCCCGGGACATGGCCTACGCCGCCTCCCGTTACACCGAGGTCCGGCTGGACCCCATCTGTCAGGAGTTTTTCCGGGACATCGACAAGGACACCGTGGACTTTGTGGACAACTACGACGGCCAGCTGAAAGAGCCGACGCTGCTGCCCACCACCTTCCCCAACGTGCTGGTCTCCGCCAACCAGGGCATCGCCGTGGGCATGGCCTCCAACATCTGTGGGTTCAACCTGGGGGAGGTCTGCGACGCCGCCATCGCCCGGATGAAAAACCCCAAATCCGACCTGTTCGCCACCTTGAAAGCGCCGGATTTCCCTACCGGCGGCCAGCTGCTCTACGACCAGAAGGCGCTGGAGCAGGTCTACCGCACCGGGCGGGGGTCGCTGAAAGTCCGGGGCCGCTGGCGCTACGTCAAGGCGGAAAACCTGATTGAGATTTACGAGGTCCCCTACTCCACCACCATCGAGGCCATTATGGACAAGGTGGCCGACCTGGTGAAGGCCGGGAAAATTCGGGAAATCACCGATATGCGGGACGAGACCGACCTCTCCGGCCTGAAACTTGCCATTGACCTGAAACGGGGCGTGGACCCGGAAAAGCTGATGGCCAAGCTGTGCAAGCTGACCCCCTTCCAGGACGCCTACCCCTGCAACTTCAACATCCTCATCAACGGCAACCCCCGCGTTATGGGCGTGGGGGAGATCCTGGACGAGTGGATCGCCTGGCGGATGGAGTGCGTCCGCCGCCGGGCCAGCTACGACATGGCGAAAAAGCGGGAGAAGCTCCACCTGCTGTTGGGCTTGCGGAAAATTTTGCTGGACATCGACAAGGCCATTAAAATCATCCGGGAGACCCCCACCGAGGCGGAGGTCATCCCCAACCTGATGATCGGCTTCGGCATCGACCAGGTGCAGGCGGAGTTCGTGGCGGAAATCAAACTGCGGAACATCAACCAGGAGTATATCCTCCGCCGCACCAACGAGGTGGACCAGCTCCAGCAGGAGATAGACGACCTCCAGGACGTGGTGGACAACCCCCAGCGGGTGAAGAAAATCATCACCGGCGAGCTGCAAGCGGTCAAAAAGAAGTACGCCGTGCCCCGGCGGACGGAAATCGTCTACGACTACCAGGAGGATGTGCCGGAGGAGACCGAGGACGTGCCGGACAACCCGGTCCACGTGTTCCTGTCCCAGCAGGGGTACTTTAAGAAAATCACCCCCCAGTCCCTGCGGATGTCCGGCGAGCAGAAGTACAAGGAGGGGGACGGCCCCAGCCAGTACTGGGAGACCACCAGCAGCCAGGAAATCATGTTCTTCACCGACCGGCAACAGTGCTACAAGGCCCGGCTCAACGACTTTGCCGACAGCAAGGCCAGCGTGCTGGGCGAGTACCTGCCCTCCCGCCTGGGCATGGACGAGGGAGAGAACGTGGTGTGGGCCTGCCTGCCGGGGGACTACTCCGGCACCCTGCTCTTCTTCTTCGAGAACGGCAAGGCCGCCCGTGTGGACCTGGAGAAGTACCGCACCGTCACAAACCGGCGGCGGCTGACCGGCGCTTACTCCGACAAATCCCCCCTGAAAGCGGCGTTTCTGCTGACGGAGGACATGGAGCTGGCAGTGTTCTCCACCGAGAACCGGGCGCTGCTGTTCAACACCGCCGCCCTGACCCCCAAGGCCACCCGCACCACCCAGGGCGTGGCGGTGCTGACCCTCAAGCCCAAGTACAGCCTCAGCCGGGTGGTTCCCGCAGCGGAGAGCGGCATCGTCAATCTGGCCCGCTACCGGGCCAGGAATATCCCCGCCACCGGCGCGTTGCTCAAGCCGGAGGACAAGGGCGAGGTGCAGATGACGCTGGATATCAAGTGAAACGCTGTTCTCTGAGAAAGGAGCTTTTCTATGACCACGAAAACCATCATTGTCACCGGCGGCGCGGGCTTCATCGGCGGCAACTTTGTCCACTATATGCTGAAAACCCACCCGGATTACCGCATCGTCTGCCTGGACTGCCTGACCTACGCCGGCAATCTGGAGACTCTGGCCCCGGTGATGGACAACCCCAATTTCCGCTTTGTCAAGGACTCCATCACCGACCGGGCGGCGGTGTACCGCCTGTTTGAGGAGGAGCATCCCGACGTGGTGGTGAACTTCGCCGCCGAGAGCCATGTGGACCGCTCCATCGAGAACCCCTCCGTCTTTTTGGAGACCAACGTCATCGGCACCGGCGTTCTGCTGGACGCCTGCAACAAGTACGGCATTGGCCGCTACCACCAGGTCTCCACCGACGAAGTCTATGGCGACCTGCCCCTGGACCGGCCCGACCTGTTCTTCACTGAGGAGACGCCGCTGCACACCTCCAGCCCCTATTCCGCCTCCAAAGCCTCGGCGGACCTGCTGGTCATGGCCTATCACCGCACCTACGGCATGCCCGTGACCATCAGCCGCTGCTCCAACAACTACGGGCCGTACCACTTCCCGGAGAAGCTCATCCCCCTGATGATCGCCAACGCTCTGAACGACAAGCCTCTCCCCGTCTACGGCGAGGGCAAGAACGTCCGGGATTGGCTCTATGTGGAGGACCACTGCCGGGCCATCGACCTCATCATCCACAACGGCAGGGTGGGCGAGGTCTACAACGTGGGCGGACACAACGAAATGCGGAACATCGACATCGTCAAGCTCATCTGCAAGGCTCTGGGCAAGCCGGAGAGCCTCATCGTCCACGTGGAGGACCGAAAGGGCCACGATATGCGCTACGCCATCGACCCAACCAAAATCCATAATGAGTTGGGCTGGCTGCCGGAGACGAAGTTTGCCGACGGCATCCAAAAGACCATCCAGTGGTATCTGGACAACCGGCCCTGGTGGGAGCATATCCTCTCCGGGAACTATCAGCGGTACTATGAGGAGATGTACGGGGAGCGGCTGAAAAAAATTAGCAATTAGCAATGTGCAATGTGCAATTCCGCAGGGCGGAGGCGCGCCGCTCCCTGCGAAAGGCACAGTTTACACCGGCGAAACCGGCTCAAAGTACAGAAAAATAAGGCGTCCTGTGGAAAACTTCACGAGACGCCTTACTTTTTTATCTATAATACAAGTTTTCTACAGAGAACCGACGTTTTGTAACTGACTACCCCTCTTGCCGCCCCTGAAAGGGGAGGGGGACCATGCGAAGCATGGTGGAGGGGTTTCCTCTGGAATCATAGACAAGGCTAATTCAAAAGGATACCAATTTGTTTTTCACGAGAGCCGCTGCCTACAACACCGTCTCCTGTCCGTAGCACCGGGCGGGCAGCACCCCGCTCAGCTCGGTGAGGACCTGGCTGTAATTCTGGGCCGGATCGAAGATGCCCTCGTCCCGGAGCAAATCGCGCTGAGAGGTGGAACACAGGGGCAGAGACAGAGTGACCGCCGTCCCCTCTCCGGCGGGGGCCAGCAGCAGCGTCCCGCCGAAGAAATGGGCGATTCGGCGGCAGATGGGCAGCCCAAGCCCGAAGCCGTCCGGCAAGGCATCGCTCAGTGGCCGGTCCGCCTCCGGGGTGAAAGCCTGCTCCAGCTTCTCCGGGGAGATGCCTCCGGCGCTGTCCGCCAGGGTCAGCATCGCCCGGCCCCCCGCGACGCGCAGGGTCAGCACCAGCTCCCCTTTCTGTCCCAGGGCGTTGGCGGTCAGGTTGTAGAGCAGTCTGCGCAGCAGGTACTCGTTGACCCACACCGTTGCGTTGGACGCTTCCTCCCGGTAGACGAAGCGACAGCCGATCTGCCCCAGCAGATAGGCCAGCAGATGCTCCATCTCCCGGCAAAATCCTGTCAGTTCCAGGGGAGCGGAGGGATAGAGGATGGCCAGGTCGTTATCGCTCTGGCTGTAAAAGTCCAGATTGTCCACCAGTCGGAGCAGTTTGTGCTGGCTGTGGTTCAAATAGGAGATCCACTTCTCGTTGCGGTGCTGCTCCGTCTCCACCAGGGTATTTTGCAGCGTCTCGATGGAGGCGTTCAGCGGCCCCAGCAATCGCCGCAGCTGTACGGCCAGCTCCCGCACCCGCTGAGGGGAGAACCCGCCGTCCCCGACCTGCTCAAACAGATAGAGGGCGCCGTCGGCCTCCAACCCCCGGCTGCGGACAGTCCAGCGCGCTCCGTCCACGGTCAGCTCCGCCGACACGCCCTCTCCGTCCGGCAGCGCCACGGGAGGGGCCGCGCCCTCCGCCAGGGGGAGGGCGCAGGCGCGAAACAGGGCCTGGGCCGCCGGATTGTAATATTTGATTTTTTTGTCTTTCACCAGCAGCACCGGCTGGGAAACGCCGTCAAAATAGACATTCCCAGACAAGGTAAACTCGCCCATACTATTCTCCACTCTCCACCCTGATTGCAGTTCACTTTCATAGAGCCAAACGCGGATACGCGAGGCTGCCACGCCGCCTTAGCTTGCCCCAAAAGGCGGCTGGCGCTCCCTTTTCAACTAGTATACCAAAACATGGCGCGACAAACAAGAAATTTGTCGAAAACAGGCGGAATAATTTTGTGAAAAAAATAACAAAGTCCCTCTTCCCATTTTAACACGACTGCGTTATAATGGAATGGACAACAACGAACCGGGAGGCCGCCCCAGTATCCTATGACGGTCTGGCCCCACCGGTCACCGGCGAACACAGGACAGGATTTCATATTCCATCAGCAGGAGGTTTCTCTTATGGATTATCAGGCACTTTATCAGAGCAAGCTGACCACGGCGGACGAGGCGGTCAAGTGTGTCCGCAGCGGCGACTGGGTGGACTACGGCTGGACCGTCACCACCCCCGTGGCGCTGGACAAGGCCATGGCCAAACGCATGGACCAGTTGGAGGACATCAACTTCCGGGGCGGCATCCTCATGTGGGAGCCGGAAATTTTTAAAATCGACGACCCCGCCAGCCGCCTGACCTGGAACAGCTGGCACATGGGCGGCATCGAGCGCAAGGCGGTCAACAAGGGCTTCGCTTTCTACGCCCCCATCCGCTACTCCGAGCTGCCCCGCTACAACCGGGAAATCGACTGCCCCAGCCGGGTTGCCATGTTCCAGGTCTCCCCCATGGATGAGCACGGCTATTTCAGCTTTGGCCCCAGCGCCTCCCACATGGCGGCGGTCTGCGAGCGGGCGGAGGTCATCATCGTGGAGGTCAACCAGAATATGCCCCGGTGCCTGGGCGGATTCCAGGAGGGCATTCACATCTCCCAGGTCAGCATGGTCGTGGAAGGGGACAACCCTCCCATCGCTGAGATGGGCTCCGCCGCCGCTACCCCTGTGGACGAGGCCGTGGCAAAGCTCATCGTCAACGAAATTCCCGACGGGGCCTGTCTCCAGCTGGGCATCGGCGGTATGCCCAACGCCGTGGGGTCCCTGATTGCCAAGTCCGACTTGAAGGACCTGGGCGTTCACACCGAGATGTACGTGGACGGCTTTGTGGACATCGCCAAAGCGGGCAAAATCACCGGCGCACGGAAGCCCATCGACAAGGGCCGCCAGGTCTACGCCTTCGGCGCGGGCACCAAAAAGCTCTATGACTACCTGGACAACAACCCCGCCTGTATGTCCGCCCCGGTGGATTACACCAACGACGTGCGCACCATCTCCGCCATCGACAACTTCATCAGCATCAACAACGCCGTGGACATCGACCTTTACGGCCAGGTGAACGCCGAATCCGCCGGCATCAAGCCCATCTCCGGCGCGGGCGGGCAACTGGACTTCGTGCTGGGCGCGTACCTCTCCAAGGGCGGCAAGAGCTTCATCTGCATGTCCTCCACCTTCAAGAGCCGGGACGGGGTGCTGCACAGCCGCATCAAGCCCACCCTGGACAACGGCTCCATCGTCACCGACACCCGTGCCAACACCATGTATGTGGTCACGGAATACGGCCTGGTCAATTTGAAGGGCCTGTCCTCCTGGCAGCGGGCCGAGGCGCTGATCTCCATCGCCCACCCCGACTTCCGGGACGAGCTTATCGCCAGCGCGGAGAAAATGCACATCTGGAAGCGCAGCAACCGCCGCTGACATCGAATCGACGTTTTTTAGGGGACGCGCCGGGCGCGTCCCCTCAGCTTGTCAAAAAACTATCCTCATTCCGCAATATGGTGTATAATAGAGGAAA
>JAJBVG010000023.1 GCA_020859945.1 Clostridiales bacterium
CTAGTGGTTAGTGATTAGAAAAGAACAAGCACTATCCCCCCTTGCCTCCCCTGAAAGGGGAGGAGGGCCGCCGCCTTTAGGCGGTGGCGGAGGGGTTTCAGCGCATGGCTGGGTAAAAGCGACAATCAAATCGTATTCTTATTGTATAGGCAAGCCCCGCTTTTGTCAACGCAGCAACCTCACTTTACCGCTTTTTGCTGCTAAAGTCAAGGCAACAGTTTGTTGCCCAAATTCCTGAGTTTTGTCAATATGTAGCACAGCAGTCCCATGTTTTTTGTAAAATCGGCGGAAATGTCCCCTGTTTTTGAAACAAAACGCTTGACAAAACCGCCGCTCGCTGATATGATTATAAGCACGTTCAAACGCAGCGACTGGGAAAGTCAGACCTGCACCGCGGCACAGAGAGAGCGCGTTTTGCTGCAAGCGCTTCCAAGGTCCCGTCTGGAAGTCACCCACGAGCGGCCCCGCCCAACCGCCGGTTTTCCGGCCCAGTAAGTGAGGACGGTCCCCCTCCGTTACCAGGGAACGAGTGCATGGGAGTGCTCTGGAAGTGCAGTTTCATGAATTTAGGTGGTACCACGGAGTTTCAGCTTCGTCCTATGGCGGGACGGGGCTTTTTTCCTGCCCTTTCCCGCAACTGAACCCCTCCGGCGCGCAAAGGCTTTCCTCCCACGCCGGAACCGGCGGAGGACAGAGCCTTTGCCCTGCCGCCGCCTGCAACATACTACATACGTTTGGAGGTAACCCATCTATGAAAATGACAGCATCTCAGGTCGTGATGGAGTGTCTGCTGGAGCAAGGCGTTGATACTGTCTTCGGCTACCCGGGCGGCACCATTCTCAACATCTACGACGAATTTGAGCTGCACGGCTACAGCAAAAAGATCCGCCACATCCTGACCGCCCACGAGCAGGGCGCGTCCCACGCGGCGGACGGCTACGCCCGCAGCACCGGCAAGGTGGGCGTCTGCTTCGCCACCTCCGGCCCCGGTGCCACCAACCTGACCACCGGCATCGCCACCGCCTATATGGACTCCTCCCCCGTGGTGTTCATCACTGTCAACGTGGGCGAGAACCTCATTGGCAAGGACTCCTTCCAGGAGGTGGACATCACCGGCATCACCATGCCCATCACAAAATGCAATTATCTGGTGCGGGACGCCAATGAACTGGCGGACATCATTCGTGAGGCGTTCGCCATCGCCCGCAGCGGACGGCCCGGCCCGGTTCTCATTGACATTTTGAAGAATGTCACCTATGATATGGTTGAGTACACCCCGCTGCCCCTGTCCGAGCACCACCGCCACGGCAAGCTGGGCCGCCTGATGGCCCGGGAGAGCCACGACCTGACCATCGCTGAGCCGGATCACGACGACGTGAATATGCTGGTGGAGCTGCTGAAGGACTGCAAGCGCCCCCTGGTGCTGGTGGGCGGCGGCGTCATCCGCAGCAAGGGCGCGGTGCCGGAGTTCCGCAAGTTCATCGAGAAGCTGGGCGCGCCGGTGGCCTCCACCGTCATGGGCGGCGGCGCGTGTCCGGGGGACCACCCCCTGTTCACCGGCATGATCGGTATGCACGGTACCCACGCCTCCAACATTGCCAGCCACGACTGCGATATGCTTATCGCCATTGGCTGCCGGTTCTCTGACCGGGTCACCTGCGACGTGAACACCTTCGCCCCCAACGCCTGCGTGGTGCAGATCGACATCGACCGGGCGGAGATCGACAAGAACGTGCTCACCAGCCACCACATCATCGGCGACGCCCGCCGGGTGCTGGAGCTGCTGAACGAGCGCATCATGCTCCAGGAGTACGACTTCTCCGCCTGGCGGAAGGCCATCCTCTCCCTGAAGGAGCCGCCGCTGGAGCACAGCGACGACAAGCTGCTCCCCCACGAGATTCTGGAGAGTGTGGCGAAACTGGCCGGCAAGGACGTCATCATCGCCACCGACGTGGGCCAGCATCAGATGTGGGCCTGCCAGTATTTCCACTTCAACCGGCCCGGCCAGTTGCTGACCTCCGGCGGCTTCGGCACCATGGGCTTCGGCTACGGCGCGGCCTTCGGCGCCAAGCTGGGCAACCCCGACCAGGTGGTGGTCCACTGCACCGGCGACGGCTGCTTCCGCATGAACTGCCACGAGATGGCCACCGTCCAGCACTACGACATCCCCGTCATCACCATCATCTTCGACAACCACACCCTGGGCATGGTCCGCCAGTGGCAGACCTTGATTTACGGCCAGCGCTACAGCCAGACCACTCTGGACCGCGGCCCCGACTTCGTCAAGCTGGCGGAAGCCTACGGCATCCCCGGCTACCGGGTCACCAACGTGACCGAGTTCGAGGAGGCGTTCCAGAAGGCACTGGACTCCGGCCACGCCGCCGTCATCGACGCCATGCTGGACATCGACGAGATGGTCCACCCCATGGTGGGCGGCACCAGCCCCGTGACCAATTTCCTGTTGGATTAAGGAGGGAACTTTCATGCCGAATACTACCACTCACCCCACCCGGCAAACCCTTTCCGTGCTGGTGGACAACTACGCCGGCGTGCTCAGCCAAGTCTCCCGCCTGTTCTCCCGGAAAGGCTACAACATCGAGTCCCTGGCTGTGGGGACCACCGACAGCCCGGAGGTGTCCCGCATCACCATCGAGGTCATTGCGGACGAGCTGCAAACCAAGCAGATCATGAACCAGCTCTCCAAGCTGTTCCCCGTCCGTTCTGTCAAGCGGCTGGAGCCCGCGCACTCCATCCGCCGGGAGCTTCTGCTCATTAAAGTCAAGGCAGAGACCCGCGAAATTCGCAACGAGGTCATCCAAATCGCGAATATCTTCCGCGCTTCCATCATCGACGTCTCTCTTGGGTCCATCACCATGGCGATCATCGGCACCGAGTCGAAAGACAGCGCCATTGAGGGCCTGCTCCAGGAATTTGGTATCCTGGAACTGGTCCGCACCGGCATGGTGGCCCTGGAGAGAGGGCAATATACTCTTAACGACGAAACAAAGGTAAAAGGAGAATTTGATTATGGCAAACTCATGTTATGACATGAACGCGAAAATGTACTACGCTTCTGACTGCGACCTGTCCTATCTGGACGGCAAGGTCATCGCCGTGGTGGGCTACGGCTCTCAGGGCCACGCCCACGCTCAGAACCTGCGGGATTCCGGCTGCAACGTCATCATCGGCCTGCGCCACGGCAAGAGCTGGGACAAAGCCACCAAGGACGGCTTTGAGGTCTACACCGTGGCCGAGGCCGCGAAGAAGGCCGACATCGTCGTGATGCTGGTCAACGACGAGCGCGCCGCCCAGATCTACGCCGAGTCCGTCAAGGACAACCTGGAGCCGGGCAACGCCATCGCCTTCGCCCACGGCTTCAACATCCGCTATAAGCAGATCGTTCCCCCCGCCGACGTGGACGTGTTCATGGCCGCCCCCAAAGGCCCCGGCCACACCGTTCGTTCCCAGTATGTCGCCGGGAAGGGCGTGCCCTGCCTGATCGCCGTGGAGCAGGATGCCACCGGCAACTGCCGCAACATCGCCCTGGCCTATATCGCCGGCATTGGCGGCGCCCGTGCGGGCATCATGGAGACCACGATGGACATCGAGACCGAGACCGACCTGTTCGGTGAGCAGACCGTCCTGTGCGGCGGCGTCGTGGACCTGATGCAGTGCGGCTTTGAGGTGCTGTGCGAGGCCGGTTACGCCCCCGAGAACGCCTACTTTGAGTGCATGCACGAGATGAAGCTCATCATCGACCTGGTCAACAAGGCCGGTGTCGCTGGTATGAACTACTCCATCTCCGACACCGCCGAGTACGGCGAGTACGTCTCCGGTCCCCGCGTGCTGCCTCACGACCAGATCAAGGCCAACATGCGGGCTGTCCTCTCCGACATCCAGGACGGCACCTTCGCCGGCAAGTGGATCGCCGAGAACAAGAACGGCCGCACCTTCTTCAACTCCAAGCGCGCTGCTCTGGCTAAGCACCCCATGGAGACCGTGGGCAAGGCCCTGCGGGACAACATGCTGTGGAAGGACAACGCCGAGGGCGACAAGGGCCTGGATTCCGCTTCCAACTAATTCCTGAAATGACCTTTCCGGGGGCAGGCAGCTTCTGCCTGCCCCCGTTTCTTATACTCACTTGCATAAAGGAGGAACCCCCCTATGGCTCTCAAATCCGCCAACGTCACCCAGGGCGTGGACCGCGCCCCCAACCGCTCCCTCTTCGCGGCCCTGGGCTTCACCAAAGAGGAGACAGACCGCCCGCTGGTGGGCATCGTCAGCTCCTATAACGAGATCGTCCCCGGCCACATGAACATCGACAAAATCGCCGAGGCGGTCAAGGCCGGTGTCCGTATGGCTGGCGGCACCCCTATCGAGTTCCCGGCCATCGCCGTCTGCGACGGCATCGCCATGGGTCACATCGGGATGAAATACTCCCTGGTCACCCGCGATCTGATCGCCGACTCCACCGAGTGCATGGCCATCGCCCACCAGTTCGACGCCCTGGTGATGATTCCCAACTGCGACAAAAACGTCCCCGGTCTGCTGATGGCCGCCGCCCGTATCAACATCCCCACCATCTTCGTCTCCGGCGGTCCCATGCTGGCCGGTAAGATGAAGGACGGCCGCCGCACCTGCCTGAGCCATATGTTCGAGGCGGTGGGCGAGTACCACGCCGGGAAGCTGGACGAGGAGGGCGTGGAGGAGTATATCGAAAACGCCTGCCCCTCCTGCGGCTCCTGCTCCGGCATGTACACCGCCAACTCCATGAACTGCCTGACCGAGGCCATCGGCATGGGTCTGCGAGGCAACGGCACGATTCCCGCCCCCTACTCCGCCCGGCTGCGCCTTGCGAAAAAAGCCGGTATGCAGGTGATGGAGCTGCTGCGGCAGAACATCCGCCCCCGGGACATCATGA
>JAJBVG010000001.1 GCA_020859945.1 Clostridiales bacterium
GCTCCGCCTGGGGCTTTTGCTCCTGCGCAGGGGGCGCTTCCTTCTGGAACCGGGGCTGGAGGGAGGGCTTTTCCGGCTTCTCCGGCTTTTCGTACCCTGCCGGGCGCTTGCCCTTGCCGCTGCGGATGACCTCGAGCTCGCTGTTTTTGTAGATGTGTACCTCGTCCGGGTCCCGGTCCAGCACCACCTGGCACTGCTCCCGCAGCAGATTGACCTGGTTGATAACCCCCACGCCGTCCGGGGTCTTGACCAGCGACTCCAGCTTGGGGGCGTGTTTCAGCAGGTCCTCATAGGCGTCCTGCTCGTATTTCAGGCAGCACATCAGCCGCCCGCAGGAGCCGGAAATTTTCGTGGGGCTGAGGGAAATGCTCTGGGTCTTAGCCATTTTGATGGACACTGGTTGGAAGTCCTCCAGGAACTGTGTGCAGCAGAAGGGCCGCCCGCAGACCCCCAGACCGCCCATCATCCGGGCCTCGTCCCGGACGCCGATCTGCCGCAGCTCGATTCGGGTGCGGAACACCGAGGCCAGGTCCTTCACCAGACTGCGGAAATCCACCCGCCCGTCGGCGGTGAAGTAAAAGAGAATTTTGCTGCCGTCGAAGCTGTACTTCACGTCTACCAGCTTCATCTCCAGACCGTGTTCCAAGATCTTCTTCTGGCAGATCTGATAGGCGTTCTTCTCCCGCTCCTTGTTCCGCTCCACCTGGAGGAAGTCCTCCTTGGTGGCCACCCGGAGCATGGGCCGCAGGGTGGAGACCAGTTCCATCTCGTCCACCATAAAGTTGGACTGGACGCACTCAGCGAACTCCACGCCTTTGGCGGTCTCGATGATGACGTGTTCCCCCACGTCCACATGGACGCCGTTGGGGTTAAAATAGTATTGTTTTCCGCCGGATTTGAACCGGACGCCGATCACTTCGGTCATTTTGTTCCTCCATGCGCCAGGCTGCGGCGCGGTGTATCGTCATTTTAGTAATTTTTCGTAGCAGAACCAATCCAGCCCGTACATCCGGGCCGTTCCCGTCCGGCGGTACATCGCCCGCTCATAGAGGGCGATAGCCGGGGGATTGGTCTGTGCCGCCAGCAAGCGGATACTGTCCACCCCTTGCCGAGTTGCATCCCGTTCCACCTGGGCCAGCAGAGACCCCGCCAGCCCCCGATGCTGGCAGTCCTTCCGAACGGCCATGCGCATCAGTCCCATCGGGTGCTTCACGCTGCTGTCCCAGCCGTCCACTTCGTCCAGCTCCGGGTCGGGACCCAGGGCGCAGGCGGCGATGATTTCTCCTCTGTCTGTCCGCAGGAGGTACAGTCCGCCCTGAGAGATGTCCTGCCGAACGTCGTCCTCGCTGGGGTAAAATTCGTTCCAGGCGCAGCCTTCGGTCCCAATCAGGGAGCGATACAGCGCCAGTACTGCGGTCAAATCGTTAAAACTGGCTTTTTCCGCACTTTGCATAGTCTTTCCCCTCATGCCAGCGACTGACATTCCTCATAGAGCCGAACCGCCAGCCACCCGGCACTGTGGGCGTGGGCGTAAAACTGGCACTGCTCCAGCGCCTGCTCGGTCAGCTCCCGGAAGTCTATCAGCTGACGGACGGTGAAGGTCTGGGCCAGCCGCGCCGCCCATTGGTTCTCGGTTTGACCGCCTGCGGCAGCTACGGCTCCATCCCGGAACCGCTGCCCCAGGGCGGTGTAAAGCGCGATAAACCCGTCCCGGCTGAGCTTTTCCCGCTGAGCGTCCGCCGCGCAGACCATCAGCTTCCACTCGCTGCGCTCCAGCAGCGCGTTCAGCCAGGTTTCTGTCCGGGCAGCTGTGCCGTCGTCGGGCGTTTCCGCCTCCAGCAAAGAGATTGCCTTGCCAAGCAGCCCCTGGCCGCTCTCTGCGGCGCGGGCAATGGCCTCCCGATCCTGCTCCGGGAACCGTTGGGCCAGGTACTGTTCCGCTTCTGCGGGAGACACCGGGGCGGTGTGGTACTGGGCGCAGCGGCTGCGCACCGTGTCCAGCAAGGCAGCGCTGTTCTCTGTCACCAGCAGGAAGGCCGCGTAGGGTGGCCCCTCCTCCAGCAGCTTGAGCATGGCGTTCTGGGCCGGGAGGTTGATTGGCTGGTCGATGAGATACACTTTTCGCTGGGCCTGGTTGGGACGAATTTGAGCGTCGGACCGGATGGCCCGGACGGTGTTCACCTTCACGTCCTTGCCCAGTTCCTCCGCCGGAACGAACCGCTCCAGCCCCATCACGTCGGGGTGGATTCCCTCTGCCACCAGCCGACAGTGGGGACACTCCCCGCAGGGGTACGGTTCCTGCCCCTCACACACCAGCGCCTGGGCCAGCAGCCGGGCCAGAGTGTGCCGCCCGGACCCCACCGGCCCGCTGATGATGACCGCGTGGGGAGGACGCTCCACCCCCGCCAGGGCGCGTTTCAGCGGCTGGTTGCCGACCAACTGACGCAGTTCCATCAGACCCGTTCGAACTGTTCCACGTCCACCACAAAGATGGTGGCGCCACCCACGGTGATCTGCTCCCGGTCCTCCGCCGGGTAGCCGTAGTGTTCCCGGGGCATCTGGGGCAGCTGCCGTTCCCGGCGGCGGACGCTCTGGACGATGCGCCGCTTCACGTCCTCCACCCGCTCTTCATCCACGCCGATGAGGAACGTGGTGTTGCGGGAGACCAGATAACTGCCCCGTGAGGACATCTGTGTGGAGGCATAGCCACCCTGGTTCAGGGCCTGGACCACTGGGGTAACGTCCTCCTGATTGACAATAGCAATGACCAGCTTCATACAAATCGCCCTCCTTCGGCTTCCATTTTGCAGATTGCTCTGCTTATTTCCTTTGCACAATCATAACCGTCTTTTCATTATACCCTATTTCCCGCAAATAAGAAAGACCTTTTTTCTCGATTTCCTCGCCGGGGGCCACCACGGGCACGCCGGGGGGATAAGGGGCCAGTTCCTCTCCTGCGACTGACCCGGCGGCGCGTTCCAGCGGGGCAGACCGCTTGGGAGCGAACAGGGCCTCTCTTGGTGTGAGCAGCTGCTTTCCCGGCGTGGGAGGGGGCGGTAAGCTCCCCGCCGGGCGCTGTTTCCCCCGGAGGCCCAGTCGGTCCAACCCCTGGCGCAGCCGGGAAAATTCCTCCGGCCCGTCGCAGTCGGTCAAAATCAGCACCACATGGGCGGCGTCGGCCATTTCCGGGTAGATGCCCAGCGCTTGCAGCTCCCGTTCCACTTGAAACCCGTCCTCCACACAGAGCACCAGCCGGGCCGGGTCCAGCGGGGCATCCTCAGTCGTCAGGGCGGGGTAGTCCCGGCGGAGCTGCTCCACGGCGGCGCAGGTCTCCCGGTAGCGGTCCTGCCCCTCGCCCTCGCAGTAATATTCCCGCGCCCAGTCCAGCGCCGCCATCATGGGATAAGACGGGGAGGACGTGGCAAACGTTCGGCTGGCCCGGCGCAGACCGTCCAACGTCTCCGGGGCGTTGGCGAACAGCAGCGCCGACTGGCCCGGCGCGCGGAGGGTCTTGTGAGCGGAGGTGACCACGTAATCCGCCCCCCGATAGGGGTTCGCCCCGTTCAGGAACAGGTGCGCGCCGTGGGCGCCGTCCACCAAAAGTTTTGCACCGTGGGCGTGACAAATGTGGGAAATGGCCGGAATATCTGACAACACACCGTAATAAGTTGGTGAAGTAATACAAACTGTTTTGATGCTTGGATGGGTTTCCAGCACAGATTTTACACACTCCGGCTCCACCGGACCCATCACGCCGGCCTCCGCCAGCCAGGGCCGCGCCAACCAGGTGGGGCGCAGATCCAACAGCGCCATACCGGTGTGAATGCTGCGGTGGCTGACCCTGTCTGCCAAAATCTCGTCACCCGGCCCGGCGGCACACAGCAGCATGGTGTGGATGCCCTGGGTGGAGCCTCCCGTCAGGAACAGACAGCAGTCCGCTCCCCACGTCTCCGCCCACAGCCGCTCCGCCGCCTCGATGGGACCGCCCGGGGCGTAGAGGTTGCCCGTGGGGGGCAGCTCGGTGAAGTCGAGGCCCGCGTAGTCCACCAGGGCGGGGAGGGGCCGCCCTTTGTGGCCGGGCATGGCCATGCGCAGGGGGTGTGTGGCCTGAAATTTTTGCAGCGCGGTGTAAAGCGGCGTGGACATGGCGGCTCCTTTCCAAAAAAACAGCCGGGACTGCATCAAAACGGTTTGACACAGCCCCGGCGGGAAAAGCTCAGTTTTGAGAATTACTTGCTCCGGCGATAGGCCACCACAATACGGCGGTTCGGCTCGGTGCCGGTGGAATAGGTGCTGATACTGGGGTCGTAGTCCTGGAGGGCGGCGTGGATGACGTGGCGCTCGTAGGCGTTCATCGGCTCCAGCATCATGTTCCGGCGGTATTTGATGGCCTTCCCAGCGGTCTTGCGGGCCAGCCGCTGGAGGGACTCCTCCCGCTTGGCTCGGTAGTTCTCCGCGTCGATGTGGATGCGCACCCGGCGGGACTGGTTGTTGTTGACGGCGTAGTTGGTCAGCTGCTGGATGGCGTCCAGGGTCTCTCCCCGGCGGCCGATCAGCCCGCCCAGGTTCTCGCCCACCAGCTCCACCTGATAGATGTTGTCCTCATTGATGGTGACGACGGGCTTGGCGTCGCAGTCCAGCCGCTCCATCAGGCCAGTCAGAAACTCCACGATGCGCTCGGTGCGGTCCTCCACGGGGCCTTCCTCCACCACGGGCGCGGCGGCCTTCGGCTCCTCCGCCACAGGCACGGCCTTCTCCGGGGCGGGCTTTTTCTTCTTGGGGCGGGACTTCTTGGCAGGTCGGGGTGCGCCCGCCTTCTTCTCCGGCT